>JBEAQO010000234.1:0-5855 GCA_041163825.1 Actinomycetota bacterium
GCCGTACGACCCGGTGATCGCGATCACGGTCGGCGCCACCTGACGTCGGACCGCGACGGCAAGGGTCTCGAGGGCCCGCCACGTGTCGTCGACGACGATCCGTGCGAGGCCATCGAGCGCACCGTCCACCGCTCCACCGGCTCCTGTCCCCGAGCCGATGCTGACGAGCGCCGCGGCCGCGCCACCCCGGTGCGCCTCGGCGAGGTGCGCGTGGCCGTCCCCCTCGCCCGACCGGAGCGCGACGAAGAGCGCGCCGCGAAGGCCCGGGTCCCTGGTGTCGGTCACGACCAGCTCGACGCGGCGCGAGCCCGTCCCGTCCGGGCGCACCAGCTCGCCTCCGACGAGCCGCGCGATCCCCTCGAGGTCGAGGGGGATCATCCTGCGGTCCCGGTGAGGAGGCTCGCCACGACCGCGCGATCGTCGAACGGCCGAACGATGCCGGAGACCTCCTGCCCCGTCTCGTGTCCCTTGCCGGCGACGACGACGACATCGTCCGGACCTGCCGACGCGATGGCGATCCCGATGGCCCGACGACGGTCTCGCTCGATGCGCACCTCGGTGGCAGCCCCGGAGGCGCACGCGTCCTCGATCCCTGCGACGACGGCCGCCACGATGGCATCCGGGTCCTCGGTGCGCGGGTTGTCGTCCGTCACGACGACGAGGTCGGCGCGCGCGGCCGCGCTCCCCATCGGTCCTCGCTTCTCGCGGTCGCGGTCCCCACCCGCACCCATCACCAGCACGAGACGCCCACCGGGCACGAGCGTCCCGCGGACCGCATCGATCATGGCCGCGATCGCATCGGGCGTGTGCGCGTAGTCGACGAGCACGCGGGGAGCATCGGTCGGCGTGCCCTCCGGTCGGATGCGCTCGAGTCGCCCCGGCGGTGCCTCGGCCCGAGCGATGCCCGCGAGCGCTGCCTCGACGGGCACGCCGGCCGTCACCGCCGCCACGAACGCGGTCGCCGCGTTGCCCAGGTTGAAGCGCCCGTGCAGGCGCGTCGCGAGCTCGATCCGACCCAGCGGGCCCTCGAGGACGGCGGTGGATCCCTCGACCCCGAGCTCGATGCGAGCGATGCGGTGGTCGGCATCCGGTGCCTCACCGACGGTGACGATCGGCACGAGCGAACGGGCGATCAGGTCACGCGAACCCGCGCCGTCGAGGTCCACCACACCGATGCGAGCGAGCTCCGGGGTGAACAGGCGGGCCTTCGCCGCGAGGTAGGCCTCCATGGTCCCGTGCCAGTCGAGGTGGTCCCGGGTCAGGTTGGTGAAGACGGCGACCGCGAACCGCGTGCCGTCGACGCGGTGGAGGTCGAGGCCGTGCGAGGAGACCTCCATCGCGACGGCGTCGGCCCCCAGTTCGTACGCCCGGTGGAGCAGACGCTGCAGGTCGGTGGCCTCGGGCGTGGTCCGCTCCCCCGGGAGCGTGCGTCCATGGACGCGCGAGCCCAGCGTGCCGATCACCCCGACCCCGGTCCCAGCGGCAGCGAAGGCCGCCTCCAACAGGGAGGTCACGGTCGTCTTGCCGTTGGTCCCGGTGACCCCGACCACGGTCAGTCGCTCGCTCGGATGGCCGTGGACCAGCGCCGCCGCGGGCCCCATCGCCGACCTGACCGAGGGGACCCGGAGCTGCGGGACGCTCAGGTCCAGCCACCGCTCCACGAGGAGCCCGACCGCACCGTTGGCCAGCGCGTCGGGAGCATGGTCATGGCCGTCGGCCCGAGCGCCCGGGACGGCGCAGAAGAGCCAGGCCGGACCCCGGTGATCGCTGCGGTGGGACGCATCGAGGACCTCCGGCGCATCCCCTCGCAGATCGGCCCGGTCGAGGACCGCCGCGATCCCGGCCAGCGTCACGCTCACGGTGCTCCTCGCGATCGCGTCGGGCCGGCGCCGGGCCGCACCGAGCGTAACGGCGCCCCCTCGGGCGATCGCGGACCTCCGGCCACCGCTGCCGCCACCGCCACCGCCACCGCAGCGCCTCAGCCGACGGTGACCAGGCCCTCGGTCGCGAGGCGCAGCGCCTCGGCATCGTCGAGCGCACGGCGGCGAGCGGCCTCGGCCGCAGCGATGGCGGTCGCGAGGTCGACGCCCTCGGCGTCCGGGGCGACCCGACGGGCGAGCAGGGCGGCGTGCATGACCTCGGAGAACACCGGAGCGGCGACGACCCCGCCGTAGAACGGGAACGGCTCGTCGACCATGACCGCGACGACGATGCGCGGCGCCTCGACGGGTGCGAACCCGACGAAGGACGCCACGTAGCGGTCCTCGTGGTAGCCCGTCCCCCCGTCGATGGGCTTGAGCGCGGTCCCCGTCTTGCCGGCGACGCGATGCCCGGGCACCGCGGCGAGCGCGCCCGTCGCACCCGAGCCGATGACCGCCTGCTCGAGCATGGACCGGACGTCGCGGGCGGTCGAGGCGGAGACGACGCGATGCGAGGCCGGTGGGGCGCTCGGCGTCAGGTTGCCGTCGCTCCCGACGGTCCCACGCACGAGGCGGGGCTGGACCTGCACACCGTCGTTCGCGATCGTCGCGTAGGCGTTGGCGATCTGCATCAGCGTCACCGCGGTGCCGTGACCGATCGCGATGGTCGGGAGGGAGGTCGACCACCAGTCCTCGGGGTCGGCGAGGAGCCCCGATGCCTCCCCCGGCCAGCCGAGTCCGCTCGGTCGCCCGTACCCGAAGTCGAGGAGGGCACGGTGCAGCGGCGCGGCGCCGAGGGCCTGGGCGATGCGGATGGTGCCGACGTTGCTCGAGCGGGCGAGCACGTCGGCGGCCGTCCACGACTCGATGCCGTGCTGGGAGACGTCCGAGAAGGTCTTGTCGGCGATCGTCAACCGATCGGCGACGTCGAAGCGCTGCTCGCGACCGATCGCGCCCGCCTCGAGCGCCGCTGCGACCGTGAGCGCCTTCTGGATCGAGCCCGGCTCGAACACGTCGGTCAGCGCACGGTTGCGCCACCGATCCTGGTCCTCCTCGAGACGCACGTTCGGATCGAAGGTCGGGACGTTGGCCATCGCGAGCACCTCGCCGGTCCCGACCTCGAGCACGACCACGCTGGCCGCACGCGCGTTGGCGTCCACGACGACCTGGGCGGCGATGCGCTCGGCCGCCGACTGGATACCGCGGTCGATCGTGAGCACGAGGTCGGTGCCGACCTGGGGCGGCTCGACCTCGCGCGGCGCGGGTGCGATGTCGATGCCTCCGGGAGCGCGCTCGACGAGGACCGACCCGGGGCGGCCACGCAGGACCGTGTCGTTGTGGAGCTCGATGCCGGCGAGCGCGTCGTCGTCGACACCGGTGAACCCGACCACCTGGGCCGCGAGTCCACCTGCGGGGTAGACCCGGCGCGGTTCGGCCAGCACACCGATGCCGGGCAGCCCGAGCTCGAGCACCTGCTGCCCGACCGCGTGGTCGAGCTGGCGCGCGAGGTAGACGAAGTGCGCGTCCCGCGCGAGCCGATCCTCGATCCAGGCCGCGTCACGTCCGACGATGGGCGCGAGGCGCCGCGCGACGTCCGCGGCGTCCCCTGCCGCCGGACGCAGGAGCCCGTCCGGGGTCTCGCTCGGGCGGAAGGCCCGCGGGTCGGCGAACACCGTCGCCGCGGTGACCGAGGTCGCAAGGACCTCGCCGTCGCGGTCGTAGATGCGGCCCCGGGTGGCGGCGAGCTCGACGGTACGGACGCGCTGTCGACTCCCACGGTCGGCGTACTCGTCGGCCCGGAGGACCTGGATGTTGACCAGCTGACCGACCGAAGCGAGCGCCAGCACGACGAAGAGCCCCAGCGCGACGCGCATCCGGCGCACGGCCAGGGCCCGCGCACCCTCGCGCGGGGACGTGGGTGCCCTCCGGACGGCCTCCGCCCGCGCACGGCGACGCGGCTCCCGCTCGGTCGCCACTAGGGCTCCACCGACAGGATGGGCTTGAGCTCGTCGGCAAGGAGCAGCTCGGCATCGGGGGCGTTGTGGGCCCCATCGGCCGGCAGCGCACGGACGAGCGTCACGTGGCGCGCCGGACCCGCCGGGACCAACCCCATGGCGAGCGCGAGCTCGCGGATGCGCGTCGGGTCCTCGAGGGTGGAGACGGTGACGAGGAGCTCGGCGTGCTGCCGCTCGGCCTCGCTGATGCGGCGCTCGAGGTCGCGCGCGGCGACGGCGGCATCGGCCGCGGTCGCGTTGAGGGCGACCGCCCCGAAGACCGATGCCGCGATGGCCAGCACCGTGAGCAGTGTGTAGGCGAGCACGTGGGAGCGCAGGCGCTCCCCCACCAGCTCGAGTCGGGGCACCGCACGGACGGGCGCGGCGCCGACCGGGCGACGCAGGACGGAGGCGATGGCGCTCATGCGGCGACCTCGAGTCGTCGGACCGCACGCAGGCGCACGGAGGCGGAACGGGGGTTGCGCTCGCGCTCGGCGTCCGAGACACCCTCCGCGCGACGGACGAGGAGCTCGACGACGGCATGCGCGCCGCACGCGCACACCGGGAGGTCCGCGGGACAGACACAGCCCCGAGCGGCCTCGGCGAAGGCGCGCTTGACCACCCGGTCCTCGAGGCTGTGGTAGGCGAGCACGACGAGCACACCTCCCGGCGCGAGCCGCGCGATCGCGACGTCGAGGAAGCGCTCGAGCACCGCGAGCTCGTCGTTCACGGCGATGCGCAGCGCCTGGAAGGTTCGGGCCGCGGGATGCCCTCCGCTGCGGCGGGTGGCGGCGGGGATCGCGGCACGCACGACCTCGGCGAGCTCGGAGGTCGTGGTGATCGGACGGGCCGCGACGATGGCACGCGCGACGCGGCCCGCGAAGCGCTCCTCGCCGAGCCGCGCGAGCACCGCCGTGAGCTCCTCGACGTCCCAGTCGTTGACGAGGTCCGAGGCGGGGATCGGGTCGTCGGGGTCCATCCGCATGTCGATCGGGCCCTCGTGGCGGTGGGCGAACCCGCGCTCGGGTCGGTCGAGCTGCATCGAGGAGGTCCCGAGGTCCGCGAGGATGGCGGCGACGTGGTCGATGCCGAGCCCGTCGAGCACCTCGCCGAGCCGGTCGGAGCGCGAGCGGACGAGGTCGACGGTGATGTCCGGGCGTGCGGCGAGCTCGGCCAGCCGTCGGGAGGCCAGCTCCAGCGCCTCGGGATCGCGGTCCATGCCCACGAGCCGGGCCGAGCCGTGACGGGCCGCCCGGGCGGCCGTGACCGCCGCTGCATGCCCGCCCGCCCCGAGCGTCACGTCGACGACGGGACCGTCGGGCGCCTCGGCGAGCAGCTCGACGACTCGGTCGAGCAGCACGGGGACGTGTCCCCCGGCATCGGAGCGAGCCAGCGTCGCGGTCATGCGCCGAAGCCGCCGTCGAGGTTCGCGAAGGCCTCCTCCGCCGCGCTGCGGTAGGCCTCCCAGGCGTCACGGTCCCAGATCTCGACCTTCTGGTCCGCCCCGTTCACGACCAGCTCGCGGTCGAGACCGGCGTAGGTCCGCAGTCGAGGTGGGATCGTCACCCGACCCTGCGCGTCGGGCTTGTCCTCGTGCGCGCCGGCGAGGAAGACCCGCAGGTAGGTCCGGGCGCGCTGGTCCTCGCGCGGGAGGCTCCGGAGCTCCTCCACGCGACGCTCGAACGAGGTCAGGGGGTAGACGTCGATGCAGCGGTCCTGGGAGGGGGCGAACACGAGGCCCGAGGCGAGGCGCTCGCGGAAGCGTGCCGGCAGGATGACCCGGCCCTTCGTGTCGAGGCTGTGCTGGTGCTCCCCGAGGAACATGCCGTGCACCTCCTCCCCGCGACGTCCCGGCCCGGACCCGGCATCCGGACTCGCCACCGCCCGCCCATCCTAGGGCAGACTCACCACTTCCCACCACATTAGGCCACCACGGGCGCCG
>JBEAQO010000235.1:0-9225 GCA_041163825.1 Actinomycetota bacterium
TCGCCGCCGGGAGCCACACCGGCTCGCCGTGGACCTCGTTGGCCTTGTCGCCGGCGTAGACCTCCATCCACGCGAGGGCGCGGGTGCCGCCGTAGGCGCGCTCGACCGCGGCATCGAGCACCCGCCGCGAGGCGGCCCAGATGTCCGGACCGGTGCCGTCGCCCTCGATGAAGCAGACGATGGGGCGATCGGGGACCACGAGCCCGCCCCGGGCATCGAGCGTGATGGGCGCGCCCTCGGCGGGCACGTGCGGGGTCGGGTCGGCCATGGGGTCCTCCGGGAGCGGGTCGGTGCCGTGCCGCTGGGGCGGACGCGTGGATCGCGGTCCCGAGTGCGCGGCCTGCGGTCGCGAGGCTAGTCGTGGCCGTCCGCGGGCCTTCCCGGCTTGCCGGTTCCAGCAGGTAAGGCTAACCTAACTCGTCAGTGGCGATCGGGTCGTGCCGGTCGTCGTGCACGCCGCGTCCCCGCCCCGGGACGTCCCCGAACCGGGCCCGCGCCCGGGAAGGCCAGCTCGATGTCACGCTCCCTCCGACACCGGCCGTCCGCCGTCCTGCTGCTCCTCGCGCTCCCGGTCCTGCTCGTCGCCTGCGGTGAGGCGGTCGATGGGCCCACCGCACCGACGACGTCGGCCCCCGACGCCAGCGCCGGGGGAGGCGCCGACGCCGACGGCCCGCTCGTCGTCTACTCCGGTCGCTCCGAGGACCTCGTCGGTCCGATCCTCGAGGGCTTCGCCGCGATGACCGGCCGCGAGCTCGAGGTCCGTTACGGCGACACGGCCGAGCTCGCGGCCGCCATCCTCGCCGAGGGCGACGCCAGCCCGGCCGACGTGTTCTTCGGTCAGGACGCCGGTGCGCTCGGGGCCCTCGAGGCCGCCGGCCGCTTCGCCGAGCTCGACGCCGAGACGCTCGGACTCGTCGATCCGGCCTACCGCTCGTCCGCCGGCCGCTGGGTCGGCGTCACCGGCCGGGCTCGCGTGCTCGTGCACGCGCCGGACCTCGCGGCGGCGGACCTGCCCGACTCGGTCGGCGAGCTGACCGACCCGGTCTGGCGCGGCCGGGTCGGGTGGGCCCCGACCAACGCGTCGTTCCAGGCGTTCGTGACCGCGCTGCGCCTCCTCGAGGGCGAGGACGCCGCGCGCGCCTGGGTCGAGGGCATGCTCGCGAACGACGTCCAGGTCTACGAGAAGAACACCGCCATCGTGGAGGCCGTCGGACGGGGCGAGATCGACCTCGGCCTGACGAACCACTACTACCTCCTGCGCTACCTCGCCGAGGATCCCGACTACCCGGCCGTCAACCGCTTCCTGCCCGGTGACGTCGGGGGGCTCGTCAACGTGGCCGGGGTCGGCGTACTCTCGACGTCCGAGCGCCCCACGGGCGCCGCCGAACTCGTGGCCCACCTCCTCTCCGAGGAGGTCCAGCGCAGCTTCGCCGGGGCGGCCGCGGGCGAGTACCCGATGCGCGCGGGCGTCGAGGCGTCGGACCGGTTGCCGACGCTCGTCGAGCTCGCGCCGCCGGCGTTGGACCTCGGGCGGCTGGAGGACCTCGAGGGCACGCTCGCCCTGCTGCGCGAGGTCGGCGCGCTCGACTGAACCGGCCGGTGCCCGGTCGCGGCGCCGAGACCCCAGCACCGGGCAGGAGTCCGACCATGGCTCGTCGTCGCGGCGCGGGCACCCATCCGGCGGTGTGGCTGCCCGCGGTCGTCGTCGCGCTCCTCATGATCGTCCCGGTCCTCCACCTCGCGCTGGCCGCGGCCGAGCTCGGGCCCGTGACCGCGCTGACCGAGGTCGCGTCGGATCGGACCCTGCGCCTCATCGGCCGGACGCTCCTGCTCGCCGCTGCCGTCACGGCCGCGAGCATGGTCCTCGCCGTCCCGATCGCCTGGCTCACGATCCGGACGGACCTGCCGGCCCGCCGTGCGTTCGCGGTGGCGACCGCGCTGCCGCTCGCGGTCCCGACCTACGTCGGGTCCTACGCCCTCATCGCCGCGATCGCGCCGGGCGGGCTCGTGGCGGACCTCACCGGGCTGCCCGGGGTCCGGCCCTACGGCTTCTGGGGCGCGTTCGCCGCGCTCACCGTCTTCGCCTCGCCCTACGTCCTGGTCACCGTGCAGGCCGCGCTCGCGGGGCTCGACCCGGCGCTGGAGGACGCGAGCCGGACCCTCGGGCGCGGGCGCTGGCGCACCTTCCTCACGGTGACCCTGCCGGCGCTGCGACCGGCGACCGCCGCCGGGGCGCTGCTCGTCGCGCTCTACGTGATCAGCGACTTCGGTGCCGTCTCGATGCTGCGCTACTCGACCCTGACGCGCGCCATCCACACCGAGTACCGCGCCTCGTTCGACCGCTCCCGCATCGCACTGCTCGGCCTCGTGCTCGTCGCGATGACGGTGGTGCTGCTGGTCGCCGAGGCGCGCGCCGCTCGGGGCGGAGCCGGCACCTACGCGGTCGGGGTGCGCCGGAGGGCCGAGCCCGTCCCGCTCGGGCGCTGGCGCTGGCCGGCCGTCGCGCTGTGCGGCGCTGTCGTCGTCGTCGGCGTCGTGGTCCCGATGGTCGTGGTCGCATCCTGGTCGTGGGCCGCGCTCGAGGCCGGTGAGCCCATCGCGGCGGCGTTCGACGCCGCCCGACGGAGCCTCGTCGCGGCGGCCCTCGGCACGGTCGCGACGGTGCTCGCGGCGCTGCCGATCGCGGTCTGGAGCGGCCGTTCGCGCTCGCGCGCCGCGCGCCTCGTCGAGCGTGCCTCCTTCACCGGCTTCGCGCTGCCCGGCATCGTCGTCGCGATCGCGCTGGTGTTCGTGGGCATCCGACTCGTCCCTGCCCTCTACCAGACCCTCGCCATGCTGGTGGTCGCCTACGTCGTGCTGTTCCTCCCGCAGGCCGTCGGTGCGGTCCGCTCGACCCTGCTGCAGGTCGACGACGACGTCGAGTCCGCGGCGCGTCTGCTCGGTGCCTCGCGGCTCGCGACGCTGTGGCGGGTGACGCTGCCCCTCGCCGCACAGGGGACGTTCGCCGGGGGCGCGCTCGTGTTCCTCACGGTGCTCAAGGAGCTGCCGGCGACGCTCTTGCTCGCGCCGACGGGGTACGACACGCTCGCGACGCGGGTGTGGTCCGCGACGAGCGAGGCCTTCTTCGCGCGAGCGGCCCTGCCGGCGCTCCTGGTCATCCTGCTCGGCGTCGTGCCCCTGATGCTGGTCTCGGCGCGCCGCGGTGCGCTCGCGCCCGCCGTTCAGCCGCGCTCGGACGTCGAGAAGGACAGCACCGTCCCGTCGACGCTGACGGCGACCGGCTGACCGCGCTCGAGGTCCGCCTCGGGCGGGCGCCGGCTGCGGACCACCCGACCGTCCTCGAGGCGCACGCGGACGAGCTGGTCGTGCCCGAGGAAGGCGACCGCGTCGACCCGTGACGTCGCGTCGGCGTCCGGTCGCAGCCGGACCTGCTCGGGGCGCAGGACCACCTCGTGCGCCTCGCCCTCGAGGCTGGCGCGGGTCGCGAGCCGACCGATCGGCGTGTCGATCAGGAAGGCACCGGCCCTCCGCCCGGGCAGCACGTCGGCGTCGCCGACGAAGCCGGCGACGAAGCGCGTGGCGGGGGCGACGTAGAGCTCGCGCGGGGGGGCGACCTGGTGGATGCGACCCGCATGCATCACGGCGACCCGGTCGGCGAGCGAGAGCGCCTCCTCCTGGTCGTGCGTCACGAACAGCGCCGTCTGGCCGGCCTCGCGCAGGATGGCACGGACCTCCTCGCGCACGCTCTCACGCAGCGCCGCGTCGAGGCTCGAGAACGGCTCGTCGAGGAGGAGGAGGCTCGGCCGCGGCGCGAGCGCTCGGGCGAGCGCGACGCGCTGTGCCTGGCCACCGGAGAGCTCGCTCGGCCGCCGGGAGCCGAGTCCGGCCAGTCCGACGAGCGCGAGCACCTCGTCGACGCGGGCGCGGGACGCGGCGGCGGGACCGGTGAGCCCGAAGGCGACGTTGGCGTCGACGTCGAGGTGCGGGAAGAGCGCATGGTCCTGGAACACCATGCCGACGCCGCGCCGCTCGGGCGGTACGTCGACGCCCGACCCGGCGACGAGCCGGCCGTCGAGCACGATCTCGCCGCTGTCCGGAGCGATCAGCCCCGCGACGAGGCGGAGGACCGTCGACTTCCCGCAGCCCGAGGGGCCCAGCAGGGCGGTCAGGCTCCCTCGGGTGACCTCGAGCTCGACGCCATCGACGGCGAGGACGTCGCCGAAGCTGCGGGTGAGCGAGCGACAGGAGAGCGCTGGCGCGATGCCGGCGCTCGGCGCGAGGGAGGCCGACTCGACCACGGGGCACCTCGCTCGAGCGGACGTGCGCCGGGACCTCCCGGGTGCAGGTGAGGCTACCCTTCCCTCGAGGGGCGGCTCCCTGGCCCCACGGGGAACGCCCCACGGGGACCGCCCCCCGGGATGCTCGGCGGGATGCTCGAGAGGTGAGCCGGACGCCATGCCCACGACCTACCCCAGCGTCGAGAGCCTCGCGACCGAGGTCCTCGAGGTCCTCGTCGACGACGACGGGGCCGGCCGCGCGACGGTGCCGGCGGTCGTCGCGGACCGTCTCGCCGTCGGGACGGACGAGGTCGCTGCCGCGGTCGCTGCCCTCGAGGACGACGGGCTCGCCGTGCGCGACGGTGCGGTCGTCCGGCTGACCGGGGACGGCCGTACGAGCGGGATGGCCCGGATCCGTCGGCACCGGTTGACCGCCCGGCTGCTCGCGGACGTGATCGGCATCGACTGGTGGAAGGTGCACCACGAGACCGCGCGCTGGGAGGGACTCGTCTCCGACGACGTCGAGGCGCGCATCGTCGAGCTGCTCGATGACCCCGGGACGTGCCCGCACGGCAACCCGATCCCCGGCTCGGCGAACGCGCGCACGCACCCGGATGCGGTCGTGCTGGCCGAGGCGCCCGTCGGTCCGGTCCACGTCGCGCGGGTCACCGAGACGATCGTCGCCGACGACGAGGCCCTCCAGCTCCTCCAGGCCTGCGGCTTCCTACCGGGCCGTGATGCCGAGGTGAAGTCCCGCCGGGACGGGTGGGTGGAGGTCGCCGGCTCCGTCCGTGATGCCGCCATCCCACCCCATCTCGCCCAGCACGTGCTCGTCGTCGCGCGCTGAGATGCTCGAGATGGGCGAGGCAGGGGCCGTCGCGTCCAGCGCCGAGGTCCGCGCGCTGCGGCGCGGCATCGTCGTGCTCGGCGATCGTGTCCTCGTCGCGCTCCCCGACGGGGCCGAGCGGCGCAGCAAGGGTGGCATCCTGATCCCGGCGACGGCGCAGTCGGTCGATCGCAAGGGCGTGTGGGGCGCGGTGCTCGACGTCGGCCCCAACGTGCGCAACGTCGAGGAGGGGGACGAGGTCCTCTACCTGCCCGAGGACGCCATCGAGGTCGACGTGCAGGGCGAGGCGTTCCTCATCGTCCGCGAGCGCGATGTCCACGCGGTCGCCTCGACCCGGCGCGACGGCGGGACCGGGCTCTACCTGTGAGCGGCGCCGCACCCGAGGGTCGCGATCGATGAGCGCACCGCAGGACGGTGCGACCGCTCGGATGGGTCGGCGCGGGGGCGCGGGCCTCCTCTCCGTCGCGCTGCTGCTCGTCGTCTCGCTGGCGGGCCTGCGCACGTGTGGGGCATCGACACCGGAGGTGGTCGACTTCGGGCTCCCCGGCAGCACGGCGTCGCCCGCGGGTGCCGCGCGCGGTGACCTCGACCTCTCCTCGGCCGATCCCGCGGCGGCACCGGCTCCCGGGGCGGTGCTGGACCCGGGTGGCTACCCGGCCGTGTCCGGGTTCGTCGCGCGTGAGGCCGCGGCCGGCCGACCGACCGTCGTCAACCTCTTCGCGAGCTGGTGTCCGCCGTGCGTGCGCGAGATGCCGCTCGTCGTCGAGGCGGCCGAGCTCGAGCCCGGCATCGCCTTCCTCGGGGTCGCGCACCTCGACCGTGAGGAGGATGCGCGGCGCTTCGTCGACGAGCAGGACGTCAGCTTCACGACGGTGCTGGACCTCGACGGGGACACCGCGTTCGCCGTCGGCGGCCGTGGCATGCCCACGACCGTCGCCTTCGATCGCGAGGGCCGGCTCGTCGCGCGCGTCATCGGCGAGCTCACGCCCGCCTCGCTCGAGGAGCTCCTCGCCGCGGTGCGGTGAGGCGCCCCCCGCGCGGGCGGCGGGTCGGGCTCAGCCGCCGAGCGCGGCCTTGACGAGCGGTGACACGCGGGAGCCGTCGGCCCGGCCCGCGGCGCGCTCCAGCACGGTGCGCATGACCGTCCCCATGTCCTTCATGCTCGTCGCGCCGGCCTCGGCGACCACCTCGGCGACGAGCGCCGCGAGCTCGTCGTCGGGGAGGGGGGAGGGGAGGTAGGCCTCGTAGACGGCGGCCTCCTGCTCCTCCGAGGCGGCCCGGTCCTCGTGGCCGGCCGACCGGAACGCGGCGGCGGCCTCCTTGCGCCGCTTGACCTCGGTCGAGAGCAGCTGCTGGACGACGGCGTCGTCGAGCCGCCCCTGCGGGCCCAGACCGTCGGCGACGGCCCGGTTCTTGAACGCCGCGATCACCATGCGCAGCGCCGAGGTCCGCAGCGCATCGCGTGCCTTCATGGCCGTGTGCAGCTCGGCCTCGATGGTCTCCTGCAGGCTCATGCCGGTCCTTCGGGTCGACCGGGGCGTCCGCGCGCGCTCGGTCCGCGCAGCGTAGTGGCGGCCACACGACGGCCGACGGCGGGGACGACGCGACGAGGGCCGGACGGGATCGGGTCCGGACCGAGGGGTCCGGACCCGATCGAAGGGCTCGTGCGAGCGCGGCGCTCAGCTCGCGTCGGACCCCGTCCTGCCGAGTGCGCGCTGCAGGCGGGCACGGAGGGCCTCGCCCCGCTCACGCAGTTCGCGGACCTCGGGCCGAGCGACGAGCTCGTCGACGACGGCGCGTCCACGCGGGGCCCGGGCGTCGATCGCGGCCGTCAGGGCGCGCTCGGCGCGCTGGAGCTCGCCGCGCAGCCGCTCCGGGGCGGCCTCGGCGATCGGACGGACCTCGTCACGCAGCCGCTCGGCATCGCGTGGCAGGCGGCCCAGTGCTTCGACCGCCTCCGCCACCAGGGCGGCCAGCGCGAGCCCCGTCGCGGTCGCGAGCTCGCGCGGCTCGCGCTCGCGGAGGAGCGTCGGGGCGGGCGCCTCGGGGGTCGCCGGCGCCTTCGGTGCTGCGGCCCGCTTCGGGGCGGCCGTGGCGCTGGCCCGCTCCTTGGGGGCCTTCGGCGCGGTCGTCGCGGCGGGACGCTTGGTCGGGCGGGTCGCCGGCGCGGTGCCGGACGTGGAGGTCGGGGTGCTCATGGGGAGGCTCCGGTCGGGGCCCGGACGGCGGGACCGCCGCCGGGAGTGCTTGCCATGCTAGCCGATACTGCTAACACGAGCAAGCGGTCCCGGTCGGCCGCCGATCCGGCCGGCAGCGGCGGTGCGTCAGGCCCGGGCGGTCGAGGGTCCGTCCTCCGGGGCCAGCGCCTCGAGGTGGCGCTGGAGCACCGGGCCGAGGATGGCGAGCACCGGCCCCAGGCGGGGGTCGAAGACGCGCTCCGCCAGCAGCAGGAACGACCACCACCAGGGTCGCTCGCGCTCCCGGAGCTCCTCGGGGACGAGGACGTCCGCGGTCCGTCGTCCGCCCCGGTCGGGGAGCTCGCCGACGAGCCGATAGCCACGTGCGGCGAGGGCCCGCGGCTCCTCGGAGCGCGCCGGGCCGCTCAGCGACGCCGTGAGGCCCCAGCCGGGAGGCACCGGTGGGAGCCCAGCGACCCAGTCGGTGTCGGTCGCTGCGACCCGGACGAGCAGCGCACCGTCGAGCGCGGCGGGGAGCCGGGCGGTGGTCGACATCCGCGTCCCCCGGTCCTCGTCCGTGCTCGGTCGTTCGTGCCCGATCGGTCCGTGCATCGTCGCAGCCGTGGCGTCGCGAGTCACGCAACCTCGGACGGCCCGATCGCCACGGCCGCGAGGGCCTCCCGTAGCCTGCCGCCGCACGGAGGAGGTCGACGATGGCCGCGCGAGCACGGAGCGGGCCGACCGGGGACGCGCTCGAGGAGCTCGTCGGGGAGGTGCTCGGCGTCCACCACGCCGACCCCGCGAGCGGCTTCGGCGTGGTCGAGCTCGACCCGGGCGACGGCGCGCCGGGCGAGCGCTGCAGCGGACCGCTCGCCGATCTCGTCGAGGGCCAGACGGTGCGGCTCGTGGGACGGCGGCGCGACCATCCGCGCCACGGCCCGACGTTCGAGGCCGTCCTCTACGAGCAGGTCGCCCCGGCGAGCATCGCGGCCCTCACCACCTTCCTCGCCTCGGATCGCTTCGCGGCGGTCCCGGAGGGCGACCGGCTCCGCGTCCTGACGGTGTTCGGCTCGGGGCTCGCCGACGTCATCGAGCGCGAGCCCGAACGCCTGGTCGGCGAGGCGGGGCTCGAGGCCGAGGCGGCCCGTTCCCTCACCGAGGCCTGGCAGACCGGTCGAGCGCTCGCCCGCCTCGTCGCGATCGTCGCGGCCGCGGGCTGGCCGATGGATGCGGCACGCTCGGCCCATGCGCGCTTCGGTGCCGATGTCGTCTCGGTGGCCGAGTCGGACCCCTACGCGCTCCTGGCCGCCGAACGGGTGCGCTTCGCCCACGTCGATGCGCTCGCGCTCTCGCTCGGCGTCGCCCGGGACGATCCGCGCCGCGCCGAGGCGGGCGCGCTCGCTGCCCTCGGGGCTGCGCGCCGATCGGGCGGGCACCAGCACCTGGCCGTGGACGAGCTGGTCGCGGCGGCGGGGACCCTGCTCGGCGTCGACCGCGTGCTCGCCCGTGCCGGGCTCGACGCCGCGCTCGCCGCGGGGGCGCTCGAGGCGGAGGTGCTCGACGGCGTCATGGTCGTGTCGACCCCTGCCGCGCTCGCTGCCGAGCGGGGGCTCGCTGCGGGGCTCGCTCGGCTGCTCGACGGGGCGCCGCCGCCGGTCGCGGCGCCGGCGCTCGCCGAGGCGCTGAGCGGGGCGCTGACCGGGGTGCTGGCGGGGACGCGCGGGGACGCGGTCGTCCTGACGCAGGGCCAGCAGCGCGCCGTCGAGCGCGCGCTCTCGAGCGGGGTCAGCGTGCTGACCGGTGGGCCGGGGACGGGCAAGACGACCGCGCTCGACGCGCTCGTGGCGACGGCGCGGGCGCTCGGCCTCAACGTCGCACTGGCCGCTCCGACCGGTCGTGCGGCCAAGCGCCTCGAGGAGGTCGT
>JBEAQO010000236.1:0-2939 GCA_041163825.1 Actinomycetota bacterium
CGCTGAGCGAGGAGATCGTCGAGGAGGGCGTCCGCTCTCGCTTCACGGTCGACCCGCTCGACCCGGGCTTCGGCTACACGCTCGGCAACGCCCTGCGTCGCACCCTGCTCTCGTCGGTCCCGGGCGCCGCGGTGACGCGGATCCGGTTCACCTCCGCGCAGGCCGCTGGCCCCGAGGGCGGTGCGGTCCTGCACGAGTTCTCGGCCATCGAGGGCGTGAAGGAGGACGTGACCGACATCGTCCTCAACATCAAGGAGCTCGTCGTGCGCTCCAGCTCCGACGAGCCGGTCGAGATCTTCCTCGGTGGTGACGGTCCCGGTGTCCTGACGGCGGAGAACATCTTCGCCCCCTCGCAGGTCGAGGTCGTCAACGAGGACCTGCTCATCGCGACCCTCAACGCCAGCGGCCACCTCGAGATGTACCTCACCGTCGAGCGAGGGCGCGGGTACCGCGGGGCCGAGGGGAACAAGCGTGGCGACGACCCGATCGGCGTGATCGCCGTGGACTCGGTCTTCAGCCCGGTCCGTCGCGTCTCCTACGTCGTCGAGCCGACCCGTGTCGAGCAGATGACCAACTACGACAAGCTCATCCTCGACGTGACCACCGACGGGTCGGTCACCCCGGCGCAGGCGATCTCGTCGGCCGGGAGCACGCTCCTCTCCCTCTTCGGGCAGTTCGCCGAGTTCGATCCGTCCGGCCCGGGCGGGGTCATCATGTCGCCCGAGGAGGCGCTCGCGGCCATCGGTGGTGACCCGGTGCGCTCGATGCCCATCGAGGAGCTCGACCTCACCGTCCGCTCCTACAACTGCCTCAAGCGCGAGGGCGTCGCGACCGTCGGGGAGCTGATGGAGCGCACCGAGGCGGAGCTGATGGAGATCCGCAACTTCGGCTCGAAGTCCGTCGACGAGATCCGCGAGAAGCTCGCCGGGCTCGGCGTCGGCATCAAGGAGTAGGGACATGCCAACCCCGAAGCAGGGGCCGCGGCTCGGCGGCAGCGCCGCCCACCAGCGGCACCTCATCGCGAACCTCGCGAGCGACCTGTTCCGCCACGGCCGGATCACGACGACCGAGGGACGTGCCCGCATGCTGCGTCCCTACGCCGACCGGTTGATCACCAAGGCCAAGCGCGGCGACCTGCACGCGCGTCGCCTCGTGCTCGCGAAGCTCGGCGACCGTGACCTGGTCGCTCGCCTGTTCGAGGAGATCGCCCCGCGCTACCGCGAGCGGGCCGGCGGCTACACGCGGCTGCTCAAGCTCGAACCGCGCAAGGGCGACCGCGCACGCATGGCCCTCGTCGAGCTCGTCGAGGCGGATGGCGAGGCGCCGGATCGGCCCGAGCGAGCGGTGCGCGCGGCGGCACGTCGCGAGCGCCGTGCGGCCGAGGAGGCTGCGCGTGCTGCGGCGGTCGTGGCCCGCTCGGAGTCGGCCGTCGCCGCGGAGGGGTCGGAGGAGGGCGCGGCCGAGGATGCCGCGCCCGACGCGCCCGACGCCGGGGCCGAGGTCGCGGATGCCGCGGAGGCCGAGCAGGCAGCCGACGTGGCCGACGAGGACGGGACCGTCGACGAGGCATGAGCCCCCGATGCCGGCTGCGGATCGATCTCGCGTACGACGGCTCGGGGTTCGCCGGGCTCGCTCGGCAGCCGGAGCAGCGCACGGTCCAGGGTGAGCTCGAGGCCGCGCTCTCGGCGCTCCTGGGACATCACGTCCGGTCGGTGGTCGAGGGACGGACCGATCGCGGCGTCCACGCGAGCGCTCAGGTCGTGCACGTGGACGTCTCCCCGCCCGATGAGCGGCGGGCGGCCCGCCTCGACGACCTGGAGCTCCTCCGGGGGCGGCTCGGACACCTCCTCGGCCCCGAGGTCGCCGTGCTCGCGGTGCGAGCGGTCCCCCCGGACTTCGATGCCCGGTTCTCGGCGACCGCTCGGCACTACCGCTATCGGTTGGTCGACGCCGAGGTGGCCGACCCGTTGCGTCGCCACGACCGGTGGGCCGTCGGACAGCACCTCGACCTCTCGGCCATGCGCGTGGCAGCGCGACCGCTCGTCGGTGAGCACGACTTCGCTGCGTTCTGCCGGCGGGCACCGGGGCGGACCACGGTCCGGCGCCTCGACGTCCTCGCGCTCTCCCGGCCCGCCCCCGGACGCATCGACGCCCGCCTCGTCGGTCCGGCGTTCTGCCACCAGCAGGTCCGGGCGATCGTCGGCTGCCTCGTCGAGGTCGGGCGCGGACGTCGACCCGCCGGCTGGGTCGCGGAGGTGCTCGCCGGCCGCGACCGTGCCCGGGCGGCTCCCCTGGCCCCACCGCACGGGCTGACCCTCGAGCGCGTCGCCTACGGGCGCCGTTGGCCGGCGGCCGAGGCCCCGTGGCCGGGGGCGGATCGGGGTCCGGGCCGGCGAGGCTGACGGGTCCCCGACCGTGCGCCTCCCCTGCGGAGGGGGAGCGGGCGCGCCGCAGGGCCGCGCTTGACCCCCTTCCGAGCCGGCCGGTACGCTGTCGGGAACACGCGGTCCTGCCCGTCGCGCCGCTCGCCTGCGACGGTCCGGGGCCGGCGATCGTGCGTCCGGGACCCGGAGCGCTCGGGGACCGTGGACGACCAGCGGACCGGCCGTCTCGCCCGTGCCCGCACCGAGACCGTTCGAGGAAGATCCGAGGGAGCCATGCGCACCTACTCGCCCAGCGGCCGCGACATCGAGCGGGCGTGGTTCGTGGTCGACGCCGAGGGGCAGACGCTGGGTCGGCTCGCGACGCGCGTGGCGAGCGTGCTGCGCGGCAAGCACAAGCCGACCTTCACGCCCCACCTCGACCTCGGCGACCACGTCATCGTCGTCAACGCCGACCGCATCGTGCTCACCGGCGCCAAGGCCGAGGACAAGCTCTACCACTCGCACTCCGGCTTCCCCGGTGGACTGCGCTCCGTGCCCTTCGGTCGCATGCTCGAG
>JBEAQO010000237.1:0-2709 GCA_041163825.1 Actinomycetota bacterium
AGACCCCCGACCGGCATACTAGTGTATTCCGCACGCCCGTCGCTCGGGAGTCGACGGTGCGCACGGATCCAGGACCGCTCGTACGAGCGGGGATCCCGGAGGGTGAGATGCGACGCAAGCGAATCGGAAGGCTGTTCGCCGGGACGCTCGTCCTGGCGGTGGTGCTCGCAGGATGTTCGACCGCGGAGGACGTTGCCGAGGCTCCGGCCGAGGCTCCGGCCGAGGAGGCCCCCGCTGATGGCCCGTGGGAACCGGAGTTCGTCGATGGGGTGCTCCAGCCGACCCCGGACGGCTTCCCGTCCCAGCCACTGACGATCCTGGTCATCGACGAGGCCGGCAGCGACGACGGGATCTACGCCCGCCAGGTGCAGGCGATCGCGCGGGAGCTCTCGCCGGTCGAGGTCAACGTCGTCGACCGTCCTGACCTCGGTGGCTATGGGACGTGGGAGGCACTCTCGGTCATTGCCGAGCAGCCCGGCGGCCCCGAGGGCCACATCTCGGTCGTGACCACCATCCCCGGAGCGACCACGGACCTGCTCACCACGCCGGTGGCGGAGGAGTTCGGCGTCTCGATCGAGAGCCTCAACTTCGTCCTTGTCACCGAGTCGGTGCCGTGGCTGATCCTCGGTCGTCCGGACGCCCCGTGGGGCGACAGCATGGAGGACCTGGTCGCCTACGCCCAGGAGAACCCGGGGACCGTCAAGTACATCTCGCGCGGTCCGGGTGCCGGACTGAACCTGGCGTTCCAGGAGTACATGCAGGTGCTCGGCTTCGAGGTCGAGACGATCGTCGGCGGCAGCCTCGAGGAGATCAACATCGCGGTCGGCGCCGGCGCGGGTGACGTCGCGGTCAACGTGGCGGGCGTCAGCCTCCCGTTCATCGAGGACGGCCGTCTCAACGTGCTCTCCTGCACGGGTCCGATCGATCCCTGCGGTGGGCCGTTCGAGAACCCGCCGAACAACATGCAGAGCCTGACCGGGGCGGCACTCGACCCGTGGGGCTCCAACCGTGGACTCGTCGTGCCGGACACCACGCCGGCGCAGAACAAGGCATGGCTCGAGGCCCTGATCCGTGAGGTCATCTCCCGGCAGGAGTTCATCGACCAGCGTTCGCAGGTCCCGGGTCTCACGATGGTGGCCTTCAACCAGGAGGAAGCGCTGGGACTCCAGCGCACGGCCTACGACATCGGGCTCCGCGTGCTCGGTGATGCGGACCTCCTCGACCCGACGCTGACCGACTGATCGGTCCAGTCCCGACGGGGTCGTCCCGGGAGCGGCAGCATCGCTCCGGGGACGACCATCGGGGGGCCGCCGGGAACCGTTGGGCCGGACCGGTCCCAAGCCGGCACCGACCGACGGGAGCACGACCGCGACGACCACCACCACGACGACCGGGGGCGCCCCGTGAACATCGACATCCATGCCCATCTGATGCCACCGTCCGCCCGTGAGGCCGCAGCCAGCGGAGGCACGTGGTTCGGCTCGACCTTCGAGTTCGGGGACACCGGGAACCCGGTGCTCGTGACGCAGGGTAGGCGTCGCCCACTCGGACGGCCCGAGCACATGCAGGACATGGCGGCCCGCGTCGCAGCGATGGACGCGATCGGCGTCGACATCCAGGTGCTCTCGTTGGTCCCGCCCCTCTTCGGGTACGACCTGGATCGTGCTGACGTGATCGCGCTCGCGCGTCAGGTCAACGATGAGATCGCGGGCTACATCGAGGCCCATCCGACGCGCTTCCGGGGCATGGCCACGGTCGCTGCCACGGACACCGATGCTGCGATCGCCGAGCTGGAGCGGTGCATGGCCCTCCCGGGCTTCGTCGGGGTCGAGCTGGGGACGCACGTGCAGGGGGCGGACTGGGACGATGACCGGCTCCTGCCGATCCTCGAGGCAGCGGAGCGCCTCGGGGCGATCGTGTTCCTCCACCCCAACGATCCGCGCGGTGGCGCCATGATGCCGCGGTTCTTCCTGCGCAACCTCGTCGGCAACCCGCTCGAGACGACCGTCGCCGTGTCGAACCTCATCCTGAGCGGTGCCATCGACCGCCTCCCGGAGCTCCGGATCTTCCTCGCCCACGGGGGCGGCTACGTCGGGATGGCCGCTGGGCGCCTCGATCACGGCCGCAAGGTCCGTGCCGAGAACCAGAACGGCTGCACCCACCTGCCGAGCGAGTACCTGCGCCGGTTCTACCCGGACGCGCTCGTCTTCGCCCCTGGGGCCGTCCGCTTCCTCGTCGACACGTACGGGTCGGACCGGGTCGTGATGGGCTCGGACTACCCGGCGGACATGGGTCCCGAGGACCCCGTCACCGAGCTCACGTCGAACACGTTGCTGAGCGAGGAGGAGCGGGCGGCGATCCTCGGCGGCAACCTGATGCGCGAACTCTCCATCCGGGAGGGCGGTGCGTGACGAACCGTAGCTGGGTGGGTCGCCCCGCCTCGGGCCGGGTCGATACTGGTGCCCAGCCGCGGTGCTCGGCCGGGGTGCCGGACCGAGCAGGCAGGTCGATCACCACGAGCGGGCCGATCCCGACGCGGTCACCGCGATCGGACTGAACCCGGGCACGACGACAGACCGACGACCGACCACCGACCACGGAGGCCAGCCACATGGTCCGCTTCGCGTTCAAGCTCGCAATCCACGGCCAGCACACGTCCGCCCGGTTCGCGGACATGCTCTCCCTGGCCAAGCACGCCGAGGACGTCGG
>JBEAQO010000238.1:0-6643 GCA_041163825.1 Actinomycetota bacterium
GGCAGCGACGAGCACGGAGCCGACGTGGACATCCGCGTGTGGGACTACCGCGACGAGTACGCCGCGGAGCGCGAGAGCATCCTCGCCATCGTCGACGAGGTGTTCTCGTCGGGCACCCTCATCCTCGGTCCGAACGTGCGCGCCTTCGAGCAGGAGTTCGCCGCCTACTGCGGCACCGCCCACGGGGTCGGCGTCGACAACGCCACCAACGGGCTGTTCCTGGCGCTCCGTGCGCTCGGCGTGGGCCCGGGCGACGAGGTCATCACCGTCCCCAACACCGCCGTGCCGACCGCGACGGCGATCGTGCAGGCCGGCGCGACCCCGCGCCTGGTCGACATCGACCCGACGACGGCGCTGATGGACCCGGCCCTGCTCGAGGCCGCGATCACCCCGCGGACCCGCGCCGTCATCCCGGTCCACCTCTACGGCCAGTGCGTGGAGATGGAGCGCGTGCTGCCGATCGCCGAGCGCCACGGGCTCGCCGTCGTCGAGGACTGCTCGCAGTCGCACGGTGCGCGCCGCCACGGACGACGCTGCGGCTCGATGGGCGACGCCGGCGTGTTCTCGTTCTACCCGACCAAGCCGCTCGGGGCCTTCGGCGACGGCGGCATGGTCGTCACCGACGACGCCGAGCGCGCCGAGTCGCTGCGGCGGCTGCGCTTCTACGGCATGACCGGCACCTACTTCTCCGAGGGCGAGGGCTACAACTCCCGCCTCGACGAGGTCCAGGCCGCGATCCTCCGCCACCGCCTGCGAGGGCTCGACGACGCCATCGCACGGCGAGCGCGCATCGCCGCCCGCTACGACGAGGCGCTCGCCGAGCTCCCGATCACGACGTTCCGAACGCTCGAGGGCAACGACCACGCGCACTACGTCTACGCGATCCGCCATCCGCGCCGCGATGAGCTCGTGGCCGGGCTCGGCGAGCGCGGCATCCACGTGAACATCAGCTACCCGTGGCCGATCCACGTGATGCCCGGGTTCCCCGACACCGGGCGGGCCGAGGGCGACCTGCCCCATTCCGAGGCCCACGCGCGCGAGGTGTTCTCGCTGCCGATGTACCCGTCGCTGCCGGACGCCTCCGTCGAGGCGGTCATCGCGGCGCTCACGGACCTCGTCGGGTGAGGTGCGCTCCTGCACGCGCCCTCGACGCGCCCACTGCCGGAGGGGCCGAGTGAGCTGGCCGGAGCCGGTCGTGCTCGAGGGGCCGCACGCCCGGCTCGAGCCCCTCAGCCATGCGCACGCGGAGGGGCTGCGTGCGGCCGTGCGCGATGGCGAGCTGTGGCGGCTGTGGTTCACGGCCGTCCCCACCCCCGAGGGGATGGACGACGAGATCGCGCGCCGGCTGCACCTGCAGGCGGAGGGCAGCATGCTGCCCTGGGCGGTCCTCGACGCCGACAATCGCATCGTCGGCATGACCACCTACATGAACATCGACGCGCCGAACCGCCACGTCGAGATCGGCAGCACCTGGTACGCAGCGAGCGTCCAGCGCACCGCGCTGAACACGCAGTGCAAGCGCCTGCTGCTCGGTCACGCCTTCGACGTCCTCGACTGCATCGCGGTCGAGTTCCGCACGCACCGGATTAACGTCGCGAGCCGGCGGGCGATCGAACGGCTCGGTGCCCAGCTCGACGGCATCCTGCGCTCGCACCAGCTCGGTCGGGACGGGACGCTGCGCGACACGGCCGTCTACAGCATCATCGCCGCCGAGTGGCCGACGGTGCGCCTGCACCTCGACACGGCACTGGAGCGCCCCCGATGAGCGGCGCTGCGGGGAACCAACCGGCTCCGGACCGTCGCCGACGGCTCCCCTTCGCCCGCATCGTCGTCGTGCTGCTCACGGCGACCAGCGGCACGCTCCTCGCCCTCTACGCCAGAGCGGACGTGCACATCGCTGCCGACGGCACCCTGGTCGAGCCCTTCTGGATGGTCGGCCTCGGGATGCTGACGCTCGCGGCCGCGGCGGTCACGGCCCTCGCGTCGGGCGTCGTGCGGATCGTGCGGCTCGTGCAATCCCGCCGCGGTGCCGCGGGCGACGGCGAGTGACGGACGCCGCGGCCGGCCGCGATGGGCTCCCGGCCGGACAGGCTCACTCCCGTGGCAGGACCATCTCGACCTCGAGACCGCCGACCTCGAGCGTGCGCGCATCCGCACGGCCGCCATGGTCTCGCGCGACCTGATCGACGAGCGCCAGTCCGAGCCCTGCGCCGGACGCCGAACGTGCCGATGCCGCGCGGAAGAACCGCTCGAAGAGGTGCGGGAGGTCGTCCGGCTCGACGCCCGGGCCGTGGTCCCGAACGGCGATGCGCAGTTCGCCGGATGCGGGCCCGTCCGTGACGCGGACCTCGATCGGTCCCTCCGGTGCGTACTTCACCGCGTTGTCGAGCAGGTTCGTCACCGCACTCAGGAGCCGAGGACGTTCCCCCGTGACGCGGGCCTGCGGGGTGCCGACGGGTGGGGCGACCACGAGGTCCTCGGCGCGCTGCGGATGGCGGCGACGAGCCGTCCTGACCGCCTCGTCGACGAGCGCCACGACGTCGACCGACTCGCGAGGCCCACCCGGGCCGCCGTCCCGAGCGATCGCGATGAGTCCATCGACCATCGCCGCGAGCTCGACGACCTGCCCCTGCACATCGCCGAGCAGTCGCATCCGCTCGGCCGCGGCCAGCGTCACCTCCCCCTGCTCCGCGAGCGACAGGACCTCGAGGTTCGTTCGCAGGCTCGTCAACGGTGTCCGGAGCTCGTGGGAGGCATCCGCGGTCAGGCGATCCTGCGCGTCCTGCGCAGCTCGCAGCCGGGCGAGCATCCCATCGAAGGCGGCCGCGAGCCGGCCGATCTCGTCGTCGCTCCGGACGTCGAGGCGGGTGTCGAGGTCTCCCGAACCCCGCACGGCCTCGATGCGCGCCGTCAGGTCCGAGACCGGCCGGACCGAACGTCCAGCGACACCCCGCGCCAGCAGCGCCGAGACCACCGCAGCGGCGAGCGTCACCAAGGCGATGCGCCTTCGCAGCTCGAGGATGACGCCGGCGATCTCGTCGAGCGGACGGGCGACCTGCGCGGCGAACCCGCCGCGCAGCGGCACGGTCAGGACCCGCAGCGGACGACCCTCGACCTCGACGGTCCGGAGGAACGCCGACGCCTCACCTGCCGCGACGGCACGCACGGACGGCGGGACCGGGAGGCGCACGTCATCGTCGATCACCGTGCGTCGGAACGTCCGACCGTCGGCATCCGTGATCTGGACGATGCCCACCGCCGCTCCGAAGCGGTCCCTCCGCGGCGCGATCAGGGCCAGCGCACCTCGAGGGCGCTGCTGGACCTCGAGCGCCACCGCGCCGAGGTCCCGGTCCACCGCGCCGATCAGGGAGCGAGCGACCAGGGCCTGCACGCTGAGCCCGACCGAGAGCACGGCCGCCGTGACGACGAGGGCGACCGTCAGCGCGACACGCCCGCGCAGCGTCACGGAGCCACCACCGGCGTGCTGGCGGGATCGGGCGACGGTACGGGCGGACGGACGACGTAGCCGATGCCCCGGACGGTGTGGACCAGGCGCGGCTCGCCGCCCGCCTCGAGGCGCCGGCGGAGCCCCGCGATCTGCTGCTCGAGGCTGTTCGCCGTGACCTCAGCGCCGTCCCAGACCTCATCGACCAACCGGTCCCGGCTGGCGACACGGCCGACCGGGTCGAGCAGCACCGCGAGGAGGCGGAACTCGGTGGGTGTCAGCTCGACCGTGCGCTCCCCGCGCCGCACCGTGTGCGCCGAGCGATCCAGGACGAGATCCGCGACACGCCGCACCTCGCCCGGCGCGGCGGTCGCAGCCGGCGTGCGCCGGAGCAACGCACGCAGCCGAGCGACCAGTTCCTCGAGTGCGAACGGCTTCACGAGGTAGTCATCGGCACCGGACTCCAGGCCTGCGACCCGGTCGCTCACGCCGTCACGCGCGGTCAGCATCAGGATCGGCGTCGTCAGCCCATCACGGCGCAGCCGTTCGGCCAGCCGGCGACCGTCGGGGCCGGGCAGCCCGACATCCAGCACGATCACATCCGGCTCGCGGGTCGCGATGCGCTGCAGGGCCTCGAGTCCGTCCGGTGCGGTCCGGACGGCGAAGCCCTGCAGCGCCAACGCTCGCTCCAGTGCGCGCCGGACCGCGACGTCGTCCTCGACGACGAGCACGTCGACCGGCGGCGCGCCGTCGATGCCAGGGGTCGCGTCCGTCATCGACCGAGACCTCCTGGCACACGGACGATCGGCCCCCGTGACGCTAGAGGGAACCGCCGCGACCTCGTCCGAGCGCGGACAGGGCCGCCTCGAGGTCAGCGAGCTCGATCCCCAGCTCCTCCGCGACGGTCTCCCGTGCCGAATCTCGGCCGGCGGCCCGCCCGACCTCGATGGCCGCAGCGAGCTCGGCGACCTCCACGTCGAGCTCCTCAGCCAGGTTCGTGAGTGCCGCATCACGGCGAGCGTCGCGGCGCTCGTGGCGCAGCTCCCGCCGCTCGGCCCGCCGCTCGGCCACTCGGTCGCGGACGGCGTCGAGCCGAGCGCGCGGCGCACCCGAGCCCACGTTCGGCCCTGCAGCGCCCGCGCCCACCCGCTGCTCGATGGCGAGCACGCTGTGATCGACACGGTGGTCACCGAGTCCACCGCGGGCGACGATCGCCAGTGCGGCCAGGGCCGTGATCGACGCGGCGATGGCCGTGACGACCAACCAGCGCGGCGCGCGGGTGGTGGCGGATGTCGACCCGGACATCGGGCCGGGCTCGGGATCGTGGGTCGTCGGCTCGTCCATCAGTGTCTCCTCGGTGGGGCGGAACCGGAGGACGGCTGTCGTCCGGCCAGCACAGGCTCCTCGACGGACCTGACCGGAACCTGAGGACCACGAGGCGAAGCAGGCGAGATGGGGCCCGGCCCCCCCGCGACGCGACCGTCGGCACGAGCGACCGGTCCGACCCCCACGGCCCGTCGCTCCCGGCGACGGACCGCTCCGACGGGAACGGCCCGCAGCGCCCCTCGGGAGGCGTTACGGGCCGATCCCCTGCTGAGCCCTGGCGGAGAATCGAACTCCGGACCCCATCCTTACCTTGGAGTCCTACGCATCCCCGCTTCCGCATCATGCGCGGCGGGAATGCCCGATTCTCGCGCTTCCAGCCCCCTACGGCGCCGTATCCCGTTTGCCTCGTTCGGACGTTCGTGGACCCTACTGGACAGGAGTGACGCATCGCCGTGTAACGGGTGTGTCACGCACCCGAGGCCCGAGGCCCGCGGCCACCGCGCTCGTCGCGCTCGCGCCGCGGGCCGGCCCGGCAGCGGGTATCCGGCGACATGGGCGAGGCTGGCCTCGACGACACCGTCCGTCCTGCGTGCCTTCGGCTCGAGCAGCCGCAACCAAAGGAGGCGCTCCCGGATGTGGTCCCGTAGCGCTGATGCATCGAGCTGCGCGCCATCGAGCGGCTCGGCGCGCAGCTCGATGGCATCCTGCGCTCGCACCAGATCGGCCACTACGGCAGCTTGCGCGACACCGCCGTCTACAGCATCACGGCAGCCGAGTGGCCGGCCGTGCGGCTGAACCTGGACGGGCAGCTCCATCCGCCCGATCGACCCTGAGCGGTCGGTCCCGGTGCGGGACTCCCGGGCAGGACGCCTCGGGATCAGCCCTGCAGGTGCAGGACGTGCACCCACGTGTCGTCGTCATTGCGGGTGCTCTCGCACCAGCCCGTGACACCCGCGAACTCCCCGGAGCCACCGACGACCGGACGGACGGTCGTCGCACCGACGGCGATGGTCGAGCCCGCAGACGGATAGACGCTCGCGCCCAGGACGCTGACCTGCCCCTCCGCGAACGTGAAGACCAGCTGACCGACCCGGACCTCCGTGGTCGGTTCGGGGACGTCCATTCCCGTCGTGGAGAGGATCGCCTCGAGCCGCCCCGCACCGCCCGTGCCCGCCGTCATGATGGAGAAGTAGCGCACGTCCCCGACCGACGCGCCCTCTGGCGCCGCATCCACCAGGACCGCCGTGACCGGTCCGTGGGTCACCTCCACGATCCGCTCGCCCCGATCCGAAGGCGAGCACGACGCGAGGACCAGACCCAGCCCGATCAGCGCCGATGACGTGACGAGGCCGACCTTGCGGCGATGGTCGAACACCCGCGGATCCCTGTTCGCTCGTCGGACCAAACACACTCACGGTGACGATAGCGGTCGATCGGACGCCCCACCGATCTCCGGAGCACCCTAGCGAGATCGGCTGCCACGCCCTCTCCCGGACCCCGTCGGTTGCAGATCAGGCGCTCTACGAGAACGGCCCGCATCGCCAACATGCAGGCGTTGCGGGCCGGTCACCTGCTGAGCCCTGGCGGAGAATCGAACTCCGGACCCCATCCTTACCATGGATGTGCTCTGCCGACTGAGCTACCAGGGCGTGCGGCGTCGAGGCTAGCCGTGGCGCCCCATGCGGGCGAACGGGGCCCCGTCGCGGACCTGCGGCGGTGCGGTGCGGCGATCGTGCGGTGGTGGGAGCAGGATTCGAACCTGCGAAGGCGAAGCCGCCTGATTTACAGTCAGGTCCCTTTGGCCACTCGGGCATCCCACCGGGGAGCGTGAGGGTAGGGCCCGGGGCGCTCGGTCGTCCAACCCGCGCCGGC
>JBEAQO010000239.1:0-3803 GCA_041163825.1 Actinomycetota bacterium
CATCCGGTCACGGACCCGCTGCGGGACCTGACGCGCGGACTTCGCCCGCAGGAACGGCGTCGGGTTCGACGGCAGCGGCTCGAGCCCGAGCGCGACCCACTCGTCGTAGTTGTCGAAGCCCTGGCGCGAGACGTTGTCGACGAACGACTCGACCGGGGTGCCGTTCGCAAGCACCGTCCGGTGGTCGTCGAGCTCGAGGTGGAAGTAGTCGACCGTCTCGCCGGGAGCGAGATCCGCGAAGGTCACGGTCGTCCCGTTGACGAGCGCGCGCGCGCTCACGAGCACGTCGTCGATCAGGATGCCGTGGTCCGCGGAGACGACGAGGTCGGCATCGGGCATCGCGACGTCGATCGCTCCCGCCCGTACGACCACCGGGCGGGTGTCCAGCGTCCCGACCACCGGACGGTGGGTCTGCCGTCCGATCCAGCGCACGACGGACTCCTCACCCTCCGAGGTGACGACCACGTCACCGGGCAGGAGGTCCTCGACGCGCACCCGGCCCCCGGGGACGTCGATGAGCGTCCCACGCGCCAGGCAGAACGGGTCGTCGTTGCTGCCGCTCGCCGGGGTGCCCGCATCGTCGTTGAGGTTGTAGGTCGAGGTGGTGTAGAGGTAGTAGGTCTCGTTGCCGGTCGGGCCGACCCGCAGGATGACCCCGTCCCCCGCCCCGATACCGATGTAGCCCCAGTACGTCTGCTGGTCCTGATACGCGCCGCTCGCGCCGTACACGTTCACGGCCTCGCCCACCGTGAACTCCGAACCGCCGTAGTTCTGCGCGGTGTCGAGGTACGCGCCGGACAGACCCGTGGACTCGACGGAGAGGATCTCTCCCGTCGACGAGTCGATCTGGTAGACGTTCGTGTAGAGGTAAGACTCGCTGATGGACACTGTCGCTCTCCGGGTCGACCGCGCGGGCCCGCGCCCTCCGGGCTGCGTCCCTCGGACGCACCCCCGTCCGCTTCGGCATCCCGAAGCCTCGGCCCTATCCTAAGGGAGTTCCCGCGCAGGGTCCAGCCAGCATCGCTGCCCGTCCGCGACCCGTGGAGGAGGGACGCGATGGTGGAGCCGGTCGGGGCGATCTGGATGCTGTGGCTGCAAGGCTGGCAGGCCGCACCCGAGGTCGCCCGGGTCGCCCGTCGTAGTTGGGAGCGGCAGAACCCTGGGATCGAGGTCCGCGCCCTCGACGGGAACGACTGGCGGCAGTGGGTCCCCACGTCCGATGCCGAGCGGATCGACCGAGCCCCGCTGCCCGTGGTCCTGAGCGACCTCCTCCGGCTCGAGCTCCTCCATCGCCACGGGGGCGTCTGGGCCGACGCCACCACGCTCTGCGCCGCCCCCCTCGCTGACTGGCTGCCCGACCGGCTCGCGCACGGCTTCGTCGCCTTCGCCCGTCCCGGCCCCGACCGGCCGCTGTCGAACTGGTTCCTCGCGGCACCGGCGGGCGATCCGACCGTCGCGGAACTGCGGGCACGCGCCATCGCGCACTGGAGGTCACGGACCGAGCTCGACGACTACTTCTGGTTCCACCGCTGCTTCGCGGAACTCCTGGAGGAGGATGCGCCGCTGGCCGCACGGTGGGAGGCCGCACGACATCCGAGCTCCGCCCCGGCAATCCACCGCTTCCACTTCGCGCCGGGCGACCCGCGCCTCGCCGCACCACCGCGCCAGGAGGACCTCGACGCGCTCGCGTCCGGGGAGCATCCCCCCGTGTTCAAGCTGACGCACAAGGACATCGACGGTTGCGGGCCCGGTTCGTTGCTCGCGGTCCTGCTCGAGTTCGGGCGCGGGACGGCGCCCGGTCGCACGCGCGACTGACGGCGTCGGTCCCCCGGGTTCGGTCGCCGTCCGCCGTCGTGCTCGATGGACGCTCGTCGTCGGTAGGCTGGGACGACGCGCAGCCTCACCGGAGGGCGGACCGCTGAACGAACCCCCGGACGTGGCGAGCGGCGCCTGCGGCTACCAGCAGTTCGACCCGATGACCCTCACCTCCTCGAACCCGCGGACTCGCCAGCGACTCCTCGAACTCGAGCGCATCCTTCCGGAGCTGGCGGGCCGGAGCGTCCTCGACCTTGGGGCGAACCACGGACTAGTCTCGCTCCTCGCTGCCCAGCGCGGTGCACGCCGGGTCCGCGCCGTGGAGAAAAACGCCGAGAGCGTCGCGGCCATCCGCGAGGCATGCCGGATCAGCGGGCTCCCCGTCGAGGTCGAGCACCGATCCGTCTGGGACATGCCGGACCACGAGGGCGCGGAGGTCGTGCTCGCCCTCGAGATCCTGCACTGGCTCGTGTTCCACGGAGCGACGCCGGGGGAGGCGATCGCGAAACTCTGCGCGCTGACTGAACGCTCCCTCTTCATCGAGACGCCGTGGGAGGCTCCGCCGGTGGCGGAGGGCTCGAAGCGCACGTTCGCGGCCTATGACATCCGCGCCATTCTCGAATCCTTGCTGGAGGAGGGCTTCTCGGTCGAGGTGCTCCACTTCTGCAGGTACACCGGTCGGACGAGACCCCGGGTCATGCTCCGCGCCGACCGGCGCTGACGGCCTTTCGAGCGACTCGCTGACCGTAAGGGCCACGCTCGAGGACGTACTTGACGCAGGTCGACGGAGGGAGCATGACACCTAGGGGGTGGCCGGACGGTCACTTCTACTCACCCGTGCCCTCGGACGAGGACATCGACCGGTCGCACCGCCAGCGAAGGCAGTCGGTGGGGCGGACCTTCCCCGGCATCGACATCGATTCGCGACGCATGCTCCGCCTCGCCATTCGCCTCCGCCGCGCCGTCGGTGACCACCGCCTCGCATCTCTACCGGGCGCCGGCCGCCGCTACGGCTACGACGATCCGAACAATGGCCAGTTCGGTCGCGCCGACGCGGCACTGCTGACCGCGATGCTCGCGCACCTGCGGCCTCGGCGCATCATTGAAGTCGGGAGCGGGTTCTCGACGGCGGTGATGCTCGACGTGGTCGAGGCGTTCTCACTCCCGACCCGGATCACGACCATCGACCCCTTCCCGGAGCGGCTGCGAGCCGTCATGGGTGCGGAGGACGACGAGCGGCTCGAGGTGATCGAGGCCCCGGTCCAGGACGTGGGCACCGAACCGTTCCGAGGACTCCGCCGCCGGGATGTTCTCTTCATCGACTCGTCCCACGTCGCCAAATCCGGCAGCGACGTGGTTCACGAGTTGCTCGAGGTCGTCCCCCGTCTCGCGCCGGGGGTGCACCTGCACGTCCACGACATCTTCCCCGGCTTCGACTATCCGCGGCCCTGGCTCGAGGAGGGCCGCTACTGGAACGAGGCATTCCTCCTGCGAGCACTCCTGATCCACAACCGCCGGCTCCGAGTCACCCTCTGGCCCGCCTGTCTGCCCCCTGACGAGCGGGCCCGTCTCGCCGAAGCGCTCCCGCTCCTCGGAGAGCGGAACGGGGGCTCGATCTGGATGAGGACGCACTGACTCGCGACGCTCAGGCGGCGCGGACCCGCCTGGCGTAGAGCCCGACCGCGATCGCCATCAGCAGCCGCTCGAGGTGCAGCTCCGGCGCACCGTTGCGGGCGAGCGCGGCGCGACAGCTCGAGACCCTCTCCATCCAGCCGAGGACCATCGGCACGTCGACCGCCAGGGCATCCCGGCGCAGCGCCTCCTCGTGCTCGGCGTTGACGAGCGCGTCGGCCGGTGCGCCGGCGGCGACGGCGACGAGGTCGCGCAACCACGAGGCGAGGTCGTCGAGCAGGATGCCGAGCGAGCGCTGCTGCTCGGCACGTTCGGCACGCTCGAAGCGCTTGGTGATGCGCTGCTTGACGCCCGGC
>JBEAQO010000240.1:0-8986 GCA_041163825.1 Actinomycetota bacterium
CCCGTGCGCATCGAGCGCGACCTCATGGCGCTGTTCCCGCGCGAGCGCTGGCTCGAGGTCTCCGACCTGCTCATCCACCACGGGCGTCGGGTCTGCGACGCGCGCCGTCCCGACTGCGTCAGCTGCCCGATCGAGGCGCTGTGCCCGTCGTCCCGGGCGGCGGGGCTGGCCGACCTGCGCTGAGCCGGACGTTCCCGGGCCGTGCGCGCCGGAGCCGACCGGCGCCCGGCCGCCCGATCCGGAGCCGACCGGCGCCCGGCCGCGGGATCGTGCGGCGGGCCCCGCGGAGTCGGAGCCCACCCGCGATCGCGACCCCCGTGAGGGCGACGACGGCCGCGACGGCCTGCGTCCGGTGCAGCGGTGCGCTCGCCCGCGCGCCGGTGACCAGGACCTCGATCGCGCTCGCCCGCACCGTGAGTCCCCCACCGTCGTCGGAGTCGGCGCGGCGCACCGTGCCGACGACCACCACGAGGTCACCTCGGCGTCCCGCGCGTCCGGGGGCGCCGAGCCGCTCGTGCGTGCCGTCGGGCGCCCACACCGCGAGGCCGCGATTGGTGCCGCGCCGCGTGCCGTGGCCGACGAGCGGTCCGACCTCGCGGGCATGCGCATCGTCGTTGATCGTGAGCCATGCGCCCCCCTCGCGCGGCAGGACGTCCCCGACGACCTCCCCGACGAGCCGGACCTCCAGCCCATCGAGACCGGCCGGGCAGGCGAGCACCGTGGGCGAGTCGACGACGCTGCCCGCGACGTGCTCGGCGCGAACGCGTGCGACGGTCTCCGCGAACGTGCTGCTGCCACGCCGGCAGGCCACGCGCAGCGCCGCGACCTCCTCGGGGTCGGGCGCGGCCAGCGGCGCCCCGTCGAGGACGAGCGCACCCGGCGCGAGCGACGGGGCGGTCGGCGCGGCGCGAACGAGTGCCCGCACGCCCACGAGCACGGCGACGAACGCGAGGACCACGACGAGCACCACGAGGCGGACGGGTCGCGGTCCGCTCATCGGTCGACCCGCCCGCGCACCAGCGCGATGGTCCAGGCGATCAGCGCCAGGACCGCGACGAACTCGAGGCGACCGAGCCACATCTGCACGAGATGCGTCGCCATCAGCGCCGGTGGCATGTCGGGACCGACGATGCCGACGGTCAGGCCCGCGTTGGCGGTGACCGAGACGGACTCGAACAGGGTGTCGGTGATGTCCCCGGCGCCGGTCAGGAGCCCCACGACACCGCCGAGGAGGAACGTCGCGAGGTGGAGGATCAGCACCGTCGTCGCCGTGCGCGAGAGGTCCTCGTCGAGGACCCGCCGCCGGCCGGCCCGGTACGAGGCGACCACCAGCGCCGAGCCCGGGAGCAGCGCGCGACGCACGTCGGCACCGATGGTCTTGACGACCACCCCGATCCGGAACGCCTTGATGCCCCCGGCCGTCGAGGCGGTCATCCCGCCGATCGCCATGGCCGCGACGAGCGCCGCGGGGGCGAGCGCCCCCCAGTCGGTGGCGATGAGGGTCCCGTCGACGACCGTGAGGCCGGTGGTCGTCGAGGCAGCGAGGAGCATCAGGGCCCCCCGGCGAACCAGGGCCACGGCGTCGCGGTGGACCCCCGCACCGACGAGCCCGACGAGGACCAGGGCGAGGCCGGCGCTCGTCGTGAGCGCGAGGGTGCGCAGTTCGAGGTGCCGGAGCGCCTCTGCGCCCCGTCCTGACCACAGCGCGACATGGAGCCCGAACGAGAGCGCTCCGGCGATCATGAGCGCTGCGACGACGGCCTCGACGGCGGCGGAGTGGTGATGGGCGAGCGAGCCGCGCATGACCGTCACGCCGCCCGTCGAGAGCGCCGAGCTCGCGAGCGTCACCGCATGGAGGAGCGCTCGGCCCGGCTCCAGGCCGTCGAGGCGCAGGATCGCGGTGAGCGCCGCGACGCCGACCACCAGGTGGCCGCCGGCGGCCCGCACGATGAAGCGCACGGTGTGGGTGACGTTGGGGTGCGTGCGCTCGCCGCGTTCGGCGGCGGCCGCCAGGGCGACCGAGCGCGGGCCGCCCCCGACGAGCACGACGAGGACGGTCACGACCGTGCCGAAGCCACCGACGAGCTGCAGGAGCGCGAGATGGAGGATGAGCGCGGCCGGGGCGTGGTCGAGGTCGTGGGCGACCGAGAGCCCGGTCGTCGTGAGCGCCGACATCGCGTCGAAACCGGCTGCGAGCATGCCGCCGTAGCGGCCCGACAGCGCGAGCGGGACCGCCGCGACGAACGCTCCGACCAGCCACGAGAGGGCGACGGCGACGAGCCCGTTGGCCCAGCCGAGCGGGCGGACGGGCCGGTCCCGGGTCCCGACGAGCGCGAGCCCGAGCGCGAGCGCGGCGCCGAGGGCGAGCGCGCTGGCGCCGTCGGCATCGCCGAGGGCGAGCGCGACCGCCGCTGGGACGAGCATCACGAGCCCGAGCAGACCGAGCGCCCGCCCGACGGCCCAGGCGATCAGCCGGAGGTCCTCGACCGCCGGACGGCGGATGACGCTCACGGTCGTGCCGGGGCCCGGCTCACGCGTCCCTGCCGGTCAGGCGGCCGGCCAGTCGTTCGGCCAGCGCCGGCTCGGTGAGCACGAGCACCTCGTCGCCGGGCTCGATCGTCGTGTCCGCGTCGGGGACCAGGGTGAGCTCGTCGCGCAGGACCGCGACGACGATCGCCCCGTGCGGCAGCTTGAGCCGGTCGAGCGCGCGTCCGGGGCGGACCGCCTCGTCGCGTGGCACCCGCACGCTGACGAGCTCGGTGCGTCCGCCGCGCAGGGTCGTGAGCCGGGCCAGACCGGTCTCGGTGCTCGCCGCGCCCTCCTCGATGAGCTCGGAGATCAGGCGCGTGGAGGACACGGCCTCGATGTCGAGGAGTTCGAACATCTCGACGTTCTCGGGCACGTTCACCCGGCTGATGGCGCGCCGGGCCTTGGTGGCGGCGAGGGCCAGCTGGCAGGCGACGAGGTTGTCCTCATCCTCATGGGTCGTGGCCACGAAGACGCTGTCGGTGGTTCGTGCTTGCTCGAGGTACTCGACGTCGCAGCCATCGCCCTCGATGACGAGGACGCCGTGCTCGGCCACCAGCTCCTCGCAGCGTCCGGGCTCGCGCTCGATGACCGCGACGTCGTGCCCGCGTCCCGCGAGGTCGCGCGCGATGAAGCGGCCGATGCGACCGCCGCCCAGGATCACGACCCTCACCGTCCTGCCTTCCAGTCGCCGTGCGCGCCGTCGTGCCCCGAGCCCTGGCCCCCCGCAGCGGGCGGTCGGACGAAGGGGCGGCGCACGAGCCCTTCCAGTCCCCGCCCGGCCGCCGGCCCGAGCCCGGCCGTCACGAGGTCCCCGGCCCTGAGCGGGGTGTCGGAGTCCGGGACCCGCACGCGCCCCTCGCGCGTCAGCGCGGCGATGCGCAGGTCCCGTCCCGCCTCGAACTCGGCGACGGTCAGGCCATCGGCCGCCTGCTCGATCTCGAGCTCGACGACGCTGACGTCGACGGCGTCGAAGGCGACGTGGAGCGGGAAGGCGTCCTCGCGGAACTCGTTGAGGAACGTCGTCGCGATCAGGCTCGTCGAGGACACGTAGCGGATGCCCAGCTCCTCGTACACACGCTCGCGCGTCGGGTCGAAGAGCCGGGCGATCGTCCGCGGCACGTTGAAGATGTAGCGGGCCATCTGCACGCTCATCAGGTTCGCGTTGTCCGATCGCGTCACGGCGAGCAGCCCATCGGCCAGCTCGATGCCGGCGCGTAGGAGGACCAGCCGGTCGGCGCAGCTCCCCACGACCGTCTCGCCGTTGAAGGCGCTGCCGAGGCGGTCGAACGAGCGGCCATCGACGTCGACGACCACGACGTCGAGGTCGGGGTCCGTCGAGAGCCGGGTCGCGATCTCGGCCCCGAGCCGACCGCAGCCACCGATGATCAGGTGCATCGCGTGGGTCCTCCGGACCCCGGGGCGCGTCTCGTCCCGACGTCGTCGGAGTCTGCCACAGTCCGCGAGCCGGCGGGGGGTCCGGTCGGCACCGCTACCCTCGGACCATGGGCCCGCACACGCTCCTCCTCGCCGCTCCTCGGGGGTTCTGCGCGGGCGTGGACCGTGCCGTGCTGATCGTGGAGAAGGCCCTGGAGGCCTTCGGTCCGCCGGTCCACGTGCGCCACGAGATCGTGCACAACACGCACGTGGTCGAGTCGCTGCGCCGCAAGGGGGCGGTCTTCGTCGAGGACGAGACGACGGTGCCGGAGGGGTCGGTGATCGTGTTCTCGGCCCACGGCTCGCCGCCGGAGGCCTTCGAGAACTCCAAGCGTCTGGGCCACGTGCTCATCGACGCCACCTGCCCGCTCGTCACCAAGGTCCACCACGAGGCCCGCCGCTACGCCCGCGACGGTCACGAAATCGTGCTCATCGGTCACGCGGGCCATCAGGAGGTCATCGGCACGATGGGCCAGGCCCCCCGCGCCATCACGCTCGTCGAGACCCCCGAGGACGTCGACGACCTCGGGCTCCCCGCCGACACCGAGCTCGCCTACATCACGCAGACGACCCTGTCGATGGACGAGACGGCCGCGGTCGTGGACCGGTTGCGCCAGCGCTTCCCGACCATCGCCCAGCCGAAGAAGGACGACATCTGCTACGCGACCCAGAACCGGCAGGACGCGGTCAAGGTGCTCGCCGAGCGGGCCGACCTCGTGCTGGTCGTCGGCTCCGACACCTCGTCGAACTCCAAGCGCCTGGTCGAGGTCTCGCGCGACCGCGGTGTGCCGGCGCACCTCATCGACGACGCGGGCCAGATCGACCCGGCGTGGCTCGAGGGGGTCGGGACCGTCGGGCTGACCTCGGGCGCCTCGGCCCCCGAGGTGCTCGTCGAGGAGGTCATCGCCTGGTTCCGTGAGCGCGGCACGACCACGGTCGACACGGTGATGGTCGTCGACGAGGACGTCGAGTTCGCGATGCCCTCCAACCTCGCCCGCCGCCTGCAGGAGCGCGGGCTCGAGGCTCACGGCGCGGGCGGGGAGGCACCCTCCGAGGCCGCCCGGGTCGAGGGCGCCGACCTCGCGCGTTCGTAGGCGTCCCAGAGCGGCTCCGCGAGCAGTTCCGCCTGCCACGGTCGCAGCCCCCCCAGGCGCACGAGCGCGTCGGGGCCGTCGGGATCGCCGATCGCGATCGCGGCCAACGGCCGCGATGGGCACAGCACGCCCGACTCGATGCCGAGGTCCTTCGCGATCGCCGCTCTGCGCTTGCGCATCGCGTCCTGCACGGCGCGGTCCGCCTCCGTCCAGCGTCGACCGTTCGATCCGCCGCGGGACGGCTCCGGCTCGGCGCTGCGTCCCTCCTCGATCGCCGCGAGCAGCTCCTCGCCGAAGCGTCGCGCGACGGCGCGGTGACGGGGCACGCGCTGGACCAGCTTCGCGACCGTGCGCGGCGGATCGGTCGCGAGCGAGGCGATGACGTCGTCGTGCAGCAGGACGTTGGGGGCGATGTCGTGCTCGCGGGCGAGCGCCTCACGCACCTCCCAGACGCGGCGCACGACCGCGCGCTGCGCGGGGGAGAGCCGGGTGCTGCCCTTGACCCTCGTCCAGTCGCGGTCGTCCGCATGGGCGCCGGCGATCGCCGCCTCGAGCTCCTGCTCGTACCACGCCCGTCGACCGGTCCGGTCGAGCTCGGCGGCGAGCACGTCCCACAGCTGCGGCAGGTGGACCACGTCCCCCGCGGCGTAGGCGAGCATGTCCTCGCCCAGCGGTCGGGCCTCCCAGTCGGCGCGCTGGAAGCGCTCCTTGTCGACCCCGAGCTCGACCCCGAGCAGCACCCCGAGCAGGGGGCCGAGCCCGATCGGGTGGCCGAGCAGCGCCGCTGCGGTCGCGGTGTCCGCGAGCCGACGGGGGCGGACGCCCCGGGTCGCCAGCGGCACCACGTCGTTGGTGCTCGCGTGCAGCACGGTGGTGCGCTCGGCGAGGAAGACGTCGAGGAGCTCGAGCCCGTCGAGCGCCATGCCATCGAGGAGCACGCAGCGGCCGGCGACACCGACCTGGACGAGGGCGGCGTGCCGGTGGTAGCGCGCCGCATCGGCACGCTCGACGTCGACCCCGACCGTTCCGTCCCCGAGGCGTGCGAGCTCGCGCTCGATGCGACCGGGGTCGATGACGAGCACGACGTCGGGCGCGGCTGCCGGGGCGGGCGTCGTCGAGGTCCTACCTTCCGTGGTCGCGGCCCCTGGCCGCGGCTCCGACGAGGCTAGCCCTGACCCCGGCCATCCCGAGGTGCTCCCCGCCATGGACGTGGAACGCGACGCGCGGCCCCACGGCGCCCGCCGCACGCTGCTCTGCGTGCATCCGCACCCCGACGACGAGTCGATCGCCTGCGGGGGAGTGCTGGCTCGTGCGATCTCCGAGGGCCACCGGGCGGTCGTGGTCACCTGCACCGGCGGGGAGGCCGGTGAGAACCTCGCCGGCATCGACCTCGGCGAGGAGGACCTGCCCACGCATCGGCGCCGTGAGCTCGCGGACGCGCTCGCGGCGCTCGGGGTCCGCGAGCACCACTGGCTCGGCTACCGCGACAGCGGCATGCTCGGGACGCCCGAGAACGAGCACCCGGACTGCTTCCACCGTGCCGATCCGGAGGAGGCCGCCGTCCGACTGGCCGCGATCGTCCGGGAGGTGCGCCCCGACGCGGTGGTCTCCGACGATGCGGCCGGGACCTACGGGCACCCCGACCACGTCATGGCCCACCGCGTGACGGTCCGGGCGGTCGACCTCGCGGCCGACCCGCGCGCCGAGGTCCCCGGGGCACCGTGGTCGGTGGCTCGCCGGTACGTCCACACCTACGGGCGCGCGCGGATGCTCGAGGGGCACCGGGCGCTGCTCGAGGCGGGGCTGCCCTCCGCGTTCGGGGAGGACCTCGAGGCGGACGCACCCTTCGGGACCGAGGATGCCGACATCACGACCGTCGTCGATGTCGGGCCGTGGCTCGCGACCAAGCGTGCGGCGCTCGCCGCGCACCGGAGCCAGATCGGGGCCGACTCGTTCTTCCTCAACCTGCCCGAGGCGCTCGCCGAGCGCTTCTTCGGCGTGGAGGAGTTCGTGCTGGAGGCCGGGGAGCCCGGTCCGCTGGGCGAGGACGGTCGGGAGCACGACCTGCTGGGCTGACCCGCCGGGTCGGCGCCCCCGACGCCTCGACCCCCCCGTCGGGCGGCGTGCGTCAGTGCGGGGTGCCGAAGAGTCGGTCACCGAAGTCGCCGAGCCCGGGGACGATGTAGCCGCGCTCGTCGAGCTCCGGATCGACCGCGGCGGTGACGATGCGCACCCCCGGGTTGTCGTCCCGCACGCGAGCGATGCCGAGCTCGGTCGCCACGACCGACACGACGACGACCTGGGCCGCACCGCCGGCGTCCAGCGCCCGCACCGCGTCGGAGGCCGAGCCGCCGGTCGCGAGCATCGGTTCGAGCACGAGCACCCACGCGCCATCGAGCGGCGGCACCTTGAAGTAGTAGCGCGAGGCCTGGAGGGTGACGGCGTCGCGCTCGAGCCCGATCATGCCGACGAGCGCGGTCGGCAGGACCGCGTGCACGCCGGCGAGCAGGCCCAGCCCGGCCCGAAGGACCGGGACCGCGACGACGGGGACGGCCGGCGCGATCGTCGGTGCGCTCGCGAGCGGTGTCTCGACGGTGCCGGTGCGCGAGGAGAGGTCACGGATGGCGCGCAGCGTGAGGATGGACCCGAGCCGGGTGGCATGGAGCCGGAAGTGCTCCGGGCTCGTGCGCGCGTCGCGCAGCGCGGCGAGCTGGAGGCCGGCGGCCGGATCGTCGTCGAGCACCAGCAGGTCGTCCACGTCGCGTCCGTTCCGCCGGTCGGGGGCTCGGGGCTCGTCGATAGCCTAGGCCGCCGCCCCGTCCGAGGAGGGGTCCGCGTGCCACCGACCGCGCCCTTCGCCGCGCCCGCGCCGCGACGCGCGCGCGTCCGCCGCGCTCCACGCGCGGGAGCGGTCGTGTGCTCCCTCGTCGTGCTGCTCGGTGGGTGCGCCTCCGGGGGGGACGGGGCCGTCGAGGTCCCGGCGGGCACCGAGGAGGAGGCGCCGACGCCGTTCGGGCCCTCGGTCGCCGTCGTGCTGCCCGAGCAGGGCGTGTTCGGCGGACCGCAGCTCGCCGAGGTGCGCGCGTCGCTCGCGGAGCTGCTCGCGCGGGAGGCGGCCCGGGAACGACCGTCGGGCGGGTCGCCACCGCTGGCCTCCTTCCGGGTCATCGTCGCGGCCGATGCGGCGGAGCTGCGGGACCAGGTGGCGGTCCTCGCCGAGGCCGGGACCGACCTGATCTGCGTCCTCGGGGGGGTCGGGGACGAGGCCCTGCGTGACGCGGCCCGGCTCCATGCGCGCCCGACCTACTGCGAGCTGCCCCCCGTCCCGCCCGAGGCGCGTGCCGTCGGGACGGGGAACGCGCCGGCGCGGCTGACGGTCGACGTGCCGGTGGAGGGGCTCGGACGGGCGCTCGGCGGCCTCGCCCGGGCGGCAGCCAGCGAGCCGTCGGGTCCGGCGTCGGACCTCGGTGCGTCCGGTGCCGCCCCCGAGGTCACGCTCGGTGCACCCCCGAGCGTGGTGGCCGTCGTGGTCGGGAGCGATCCGGCCATCGGCGCGGCGCTGCGTCGGGGGGTCCTCGCCGCGGACGAGCAGGTCGGGGCCGGAGCACCGACCGAGGTCCTCGTTCGCGCGTCCGAGCCCGACCGCGACCCGGCCGAGGTCGTCGCCGAGCTGCTCAAGGCCTCGGTGGACGTCCTGGTCGTGGACGGCGCGCCCGGCGCCGACGCGCTGGTCGCATCGGCCCTCGATGCCGGGCTCGCGGTGCTCGCGCCGGAGGCGCTCGTCGCCGAGCTCTCGGAGGCGCGCTCGGCGGGGGTCGTCGCGAGCTGGCGCATGCGCTGGGACCTCGCGCTCGAGCTCGTCGTCGCGCACGTCCGGGATCGGCCCGGCCCCGCCGCGCTCGCGATCCCCCTCGAGGACTTCGTCGAGC
>JBEAQO010000241.1:0-9008 GCA_041163825.1 Actinomycetota bacterium
TCCTCACATGTCCGCAGCACCCGCAGCATCCGCCTCACCCCGTCGCGCGAACGGCGCGCGGCGCTCCCGCTCCACGCAGCACCACGGCGCCGCGAACCGCACGGCCGGGAGCGCGAACCGAACGACCTCGAGCCACGGCGCTCGCAGCGCGACCGACCCCGCCCGTGGCGCGACCGTCGCGAACCGCGGCAGCCGCACGTCCGCACCGTCGGCCGGCACGTTCGGCGACCTCGGCGTGCCCGCCGACCTCGTCGCTCGCCTCGTCGAGCTCGACCGTGCGACGCCCTTCCCGGTCCAGGCGATGACCCTCGCGGACTCGCTGGCCGGCCGTGACCTCTGCGTCAAGGCGCCGACGGGTTCGGGCAAGACGCTCGCCTTCTCGTTGCCGCTCGCCCTTCGGACCCGCCGCGCCGAGCCGCGTCGCCCACAGGCACTGGTGCTCGTGCCCACGCGGGAGCTCGCCTCGCAGGTCCGGGACACCCTGGCCCCGCTCGCCGAGGTCCGCCGGCGGCGGGTCACGACGGTCTACGGCGGCACGAACCTGCGCAAGGACCAGGACCGCCTCCGTCGAGGGGTCGACGTGCTCGTCGCGACCCCGGGCCGGCTCGCGGACCTCGTCTCGCGCGGCGACGCCGACCTCTCCGACGTCGCGATCGTGGTCCTCGACGAGGCCGACCGCATGGCGGACATGGGCTTCCTGCCCGAGGTCGTGCGCCTGCTCGACCGAACCCGCCCCGACCGGCAGACGCTGCTGTTCTCGGCGACGCTCGACGGCGACATCGATGAGCTGACCCGTCGCTACCAGCGCGACCCAGCACGCCACGAGCTCACCGGCGATCCCGACGACGGCACCCAGGTCCGCCACCTCTTCTGGCCGGCGGACCGCGACCAGCGCCGACGCCTGACCGGCTCCATCGTGCGCGCGGTCGAGCCCGCGATCGTCTTCACCCGGACCAAGCACGGGGCGGATCGACTGGTGCGTCAGCTGCGCACCGACGGCATCGCCGCAGCGACCATCCACGGTGACCGGACCCAGTCTCAGCGCGAGCGTGCGCTCGAGCACTTCCGCACGGGTGAGGTCACGACGCTCGTCGCGACCGACGTCGCCGCGCGCGGCATCCACGTCGATGACGTCGGTGTGGTCGTGCACTACGACCTGGCCGGCTCCGACAAGGACTACCAGCACCGCTCCGGTCGCACCGGCCGTGCCGGTGCGTCGGGCGTGGTCGTCACGTTCGTCGGCGAGGACCAGCACCACGACACCGCGGCGATCCAGCGCGCGCTCGACCTCCCGCGCGGGCTCCACGCCATCGAGCTCGACGACCTCACGTCGGAGCGCCCCGTCGAGCTCGCCGAGCGCTGGACCGAGCCGAAGCGCACGCAGGCTGCGCCGCGAACGGCCGGCGCCGCGCGGACCCGCGCGCGGACCGGCCGCAACGCGTCCCGTGCGCGGCGTGGCCGTTAGCCTCGAGCCATGACACCGAGCGACGCGGACGCGAGTGCCGCCCCGAGCCGGGGCACCTACGTCGAGCCCGTGTTCGAGCGCGACACGCGCTACCTGACCGACCGCATCACCGCGGACGGTTCCTCGGGCTGGCCGGTCGAGGCCGGGCGCTACCGCCTGGTGGTCTCGCGCGCGTGCCCCTGGGCGCACCGCGCGACCATCGTGCGGCGGCTGCTCGGCCTCGAGGGCGCCCTGTCGATGGGCATCGCCGGGCCGACCCACGACGCGCGCAGCTGGACCTTCGACCTCGACCCGGGCGGGGTCGACCCGGTGCTCGGCATCGAGCGCTTGAAGGACGCCTACGAGCGCCGCCAGCCCGGCTACCCGCGTGGCATCACGGTGCCGGCGATCGTCGACGTGCCCTCCGGCGCGCTCGTGACCAACGACTTCGCCCGCATCACGCTCGACCTCTCCAGCGAGTGGCGCGACCACCACCGCGATGGCGCGCCCGACCTCTACCCCGAGCCCCTGCGGGACGGGATCGATGCGATGAACGCGCTCGTCTACCGCGAGGTGAACAACGGCGTCTACCGCTGCGGCTTCGCCGGGACGCAGGAGGCCTACGAGGAGGCCTACGTGACGCTCTTCGCGCGGCTCGATGCGCTCTCCGAGCACCTCGCGACGCAGCGCTACCTCGTCGGCGACACGATCACCGAGGCGGACGTGCGGCTGTGGACCACGCTCGTGCGCTTCGACGCCGTCTACCACGGCCACTTCAAGTGCAACCGGTCCAAGCTCTCCGAGCTGCCGGTGCTGTGGGCCTACGCACGGGACCTCTTCGCGACGCCCGGCTTCGGGGACACCACCGACTTCGTGCACATCAAGCGGCACTACTACGAGGTCCACCGCGACATCAACCCGACCCGCATCGTGCCGCTCGGACCGGACCTCGCCGGATGGGCGGAGCCGCACGGGCGCGAAGCGCTCGGCGGGCGTCCCTTCGGGGACGGCTCCCCCCCGGGTCCGGTCCCGGACGCGGAGCGCGTGCCGGACGCGCACAACCCGGCGCTGGCGCTGCTCGCCTGACGCGGCGCCGCCGAACGACCCCAGCGGGCCGCACGCTCGACGGGGCTCAGCCGGCCTCGGCGAGCCGGGGGTCGCGCGCGCCGCCGGCCCGTGCCGCGGCGACCGCCTCGCGCACGCGCGGGGCCACCTCGGTCGCGAAGCGCTCGATGGAGCCCATGAGGAGCTCGTGGGGCAGGGTGCCGGCCGAGTACTTGAGGTCGAAGCGCTCGGCGCCGAGCACGAGGAGCGTGCGGGTCACCTTGGCGGCGACCGTCGCCGGTGAGCCGACGTGCAGCGCCCCCTCGGGCCCGGCCTGCTGCTCGAACTGGGCCCGGGTCAGGGGCGGCCAGCCGCGGTCGCGGCCGATGCGGTCGTGCATGCCCTTCCAGTGCGGCCAGAGCTCCTCGAGCGCGGCCTCATCGGTCTCGCCGACGTGGCCGGGCGAGTGCACCCCGACCGGCTGCGGAGCACGGCCGAGCTCGGCGAGCGCACGGCGGTGGAGGTCCGCGAACGGCGCGAAGCGCGCCGGATCGCCGCCGATGATCGCGAGCATCAGCGGCAGGCCGTGGCGCGCGGCGCGCACGACCGACTGCGGCGTGCCGCCGACGCCGACCCAGACCGGGAGACGACCGCGCTCGGTACGGGGCCAGACGCGCTGGTCGACGAGCGGCGCGCGCACCGTCCCGGACCAGCTCACCGGACCCTCGTCGAGCAGCCGGACGAGGAGCTCGAGCTTCTCCTCGAAGAGCACCTCGTAGCGGTCGAGCGGGTACCCGAACAGCGGGAACGACTCGGTGAACGAGCCGCGCCCGACGACGATCTCGGCGCGTCCGCCGGAGAGTCCGTCGAGCGTCGCGAAGCGCTGGAAGACCCGGACCGGGTCGTCGGAGCTCAGCACCGTGACCCCCGAGCCCAGCCGCAGCCGCTCGGTGCGTGCGGCGATCGCGGCGAGCACGACCTCGGGCGCGGAGACCGCGAAGTCGTCGCGGTGGTGCTCGCCGACGGTGATCGCATCCAGGCCGAGCCGGTCAGCGAGCACGGCCTCCTCGACGACGTCGCGCAGGACCTCACCCTCGTGCTTGCGGGTCCCGTCGGGCCGATGGGTGACGTCGCCGAACGTGTCGAGGCCGAGCACCGGAACGATCGGCGCGACCTTCGCGGCCGTCGCGGAGGACACGGCGCTCATCCGAGCGAGGCGATGTCCTCGGCCGAGAGCTCCTCGGGGCGCTTGCCGAGGATGATCATGCCGAGCACCTGGTCGATCGTGACGTCGCTCTTGCGCACGACCCCGACGAGCTTGCCCTGGAGCAGCACGGCGATGCGGTCGGCGAGGTCGTAGACGTCGTGGATGTCGTGCGAGATCAGGAAGATGCCGAGCCCCTCCGCCTTGAGCTGCTGGATGAGCTGGCGGACCTGCTCGGTCTCGGCGGGGCCGAGCGCCGCGGTCGGCTCGTCCATGATGAGCACGCGGGCGTTGAAGTGGACCGCCCGGGCGATCGCGACGGACTGGCGCTGGCCGCCGGAGAGCGCCTGCACCGGCGAGGCGAAGTTGCGGAACTTCGGGTTGAGGCGCCCCATGACCTTGCGCGTCGCGTCCTCCATCGCCCCCTTGTCGAGGTTGCGTGCCGTGGTCAGGAGCTCGCGGCCCAGGAACACGTTGGCCGGGGCGTCGATGTTCTCCGCGAGCGCGAGCGTCTGGTAGATGGTCTCGATCCCGAGGTCCTTCGCGTCCTTCGGGTTGGAGATCTCGACCGGCTCGCCCGCGACGACGATGGTCCCGGCGTCGGCCGGACGCGCCCCCGAGAGCGTCCGGATCAGCGTGGTCTTGCCGGCGCCGTTGCCGCCGACGAGCGCCACGACCTCGCCGGGGAAGAGGTCGACGGTGACGCCGTCGACCGCGCGCACGCCGCCGAAACTGACGTGGATGTCGCGCAGCTCGACCAGTGGCGCGGAGCGGTCGGTGCTGGTGCTCATGCGGGGGCCCTCCGGCGGTAGTAGGCATCGGCGACGACCGCGAGGACGAGCACGGCCCCGACGACGATGTCCTGCTGCGACGTCGTGAGGCCGGTCAGGACCATCCCGGACTGCAGCGCCTGCATCACCAGCGCCCCGACGAGCGCGCCGGGCACGGTCCCGACCCCGCCGGAGAGCGACGTCCCACCGATGACCGCGGCCGCGATGACGTAGAGCTCGGCGGTCACACCGAGCCCGACCGTCCCGGAGTTCTGGCGTCCGATGGCGACCGCGGCGGCGATGGCCACGAGCACGCCCATCATGATGAAGACCTTGACGGTCATCCACTTGGTGTTGATGCCGCCGAGGGTCGCGGCGTCGGGGTTCCCGCCCATGGCGTAGACGTAGCGGCCGAAGCGCCGGCGCGACGCCAGGTAGGTCATCACGAAGGCGACGGCGAGCATGATGACGACCGGGTAGGCGATGCCGACCGGGATCTGCAGCCCGCCCGGTGGGATGGCGAGGCCGCGCTCCTCGGCGTAGGCGATCGCGAGCTGCTCCGGCAGGTAGTAGCGGTTCAGGACGGTCACCGCACCGAGCACGGCGACGCAGGCGACCACGCCGATGGTCGCCTCCGCCCAGCGCGGGCGGACCTGCAGTCCGAACCGCTGGCGCTGCCGACGGGCGAGCACCAGCGAGAGGACGATCCCGAGGCAGGCGAGGCCGCCGAGCGCCCAGGTCAGGGTCCCTCCGAGCGCTCCACCGGCACCGCCGCCGAAGCGCTGGAAGGTCGCATCCATCGGCGCGATGGTCCGGCCGGTCGAGACCACGAACGCCGCCCCACGCCAGGCCAGCAGTCCCCCGAGCGTCACGACGAAGGCGGGCACCCCGAGGTAGGCGACGATCGAGCCGTGGAGGGCCCCGATCGCCGCGCCGAGGAGGATGCCGATCGCCAGCGTCGCCGGCCACACCAGCGGATGGCCGAAGCCGAGGGCCGGCCCGATGACCTCCGCCTGGAGGAGCGCCATCACCATGCCGACGAAGCCCAGCACCGAGCCGACCGAGAGGTCGATGTTGCGCGAGACGATGACGAGGACCATGCCGGTCGCCATGATGGCGACGACGGCCATCTGGACCGTCAGGTTCCAGAGGTTGCGGGCACTGAGGAACAAGCCGTCCGAGGCCGCGTTGAACAGGACCGAGAGCAGGACGAGGGCCGCGAGCATCCCGAGCATCCGGGCGTCGAGGTCGAACGAACGGAGGACGTCGCCGAACGACCGGCGTTCGACCGCGGTGGTCTCGCCGTCCTCCGGGTCCCCATGCGCGCTCACCCCGGACCTCCTCCCAGACGCCGAGCGGCAGCCTAGCGACCCCATCACGTGCTGCGGCCCGCCCCGAGGGGCGGGCCGCAGCCGTGCTGACCGTGGATCGGTCAGTCGAGCGTCACGGGCAGACGTCGACCGAGCCGGCCTCCACGTCCTGGCAGAGGTTCTCGACCGTGATCCAGCCGGCGTCGACCACCAGGTTGAGGTTGTCCCTCGTCACCGGGATCGGCTTGAGCAGGATCGTGGCGAGCGTGTTGCCGCCCGGGGTGTCGAAGGTGAAGCCACCCGCGACGTCCGCGGCGGACTCACCCGCGGCGAGACGGACCGCAGCCGCACCGGCGGCCGCGCCGAGCTCGCGCGCGTCCTTCCAGACCGAGACGGTCTGGGTGCCGAGCGCGACACGGTTGAGCGCCGCACCGTCGCCGTCCTGGCCCGAGACCGGCACCTGGCCGGCGAGGCCCTGCGCGGCGAGCGCCGCGATGACGCCACCGGCGGTGCCGTCGTTGGAGGCGACGACCGCGTCGACGTCGTTGCCGTTCGCGGTGAGGATCTGCTCCATGTTCGTCTGGGCGACGGCCGGGTCCCAGTTGTCCGTGTACTCCTCGCCGACGATCTCGATGGCGCCGGAGTCGATGGCCTCCTGGAGGACCTCACCCTGGCCACCGCGGAGGAAGTCGCTGTTCGCGTCCGCCGCGTTGCCCTTGATGAAGACGTACTTGCCCTCCGGCACCTCGGCGAACACCGCGGCGGCCTGCATGCGGCCGACCTCGACGTTGTCGAAGGTGATGTAGAGGACGTCCGGGTTCTCGATCAGGCGGTCGTAGGCGATGACCGGGATGCCCTGCGAGATGGCGCTCTCCACCGCCGGCAGGATGGCCGTGCCGTCCTGGGCGAGGATCACGAGGGCCTGCGCGCCCTGCGAGATGAGGTTCTCGACGTCAGCGAGCTGCTGCTCCGCGGACGACGCGGCGTCCGTCGAGATGTAGGTGCCACCGGCGGCCTCGATCGCGCCCTTGAGGGCGGGCTCGTCCCACAGGCCCCAGCGCTCCTCCTGGAAGTTGTTCCACGACACGCCGACGACGACGCCCTCAGCAGCGGGCTCCTCGGCAGCGGGCTCCTCGGCGGGCGCCTCGGCAGCGGGCTCCTCGGCCGCACCGCCGCAGGCGGTGAGGGCGAAGGCCATCGCGGCGAGGATCGCCAGATAACGACGCTTCTTCAACGCTCGATCTCCTCGATCGTCCACCGGCCACGCGGTCGGCGGGTCGTACGCTCCCCAGTGGCCGGCGGATGCCGACCGAGGGGCCTGAGCAGGGGGAACGCCCCCCTCCCGGGCTCTCACCATGGTAGTAGGTTGGGAGCCCGGGCGCCCGGGAGGCTCGGCGGGCCGGGTGGACCGTGGTCGGGACGACCACCGGGGAGCCGCTGGTGCGAACGCCATCGCTGGGACGGCGCCGGGTCCCCGATGTGGCCGCGGTGGCCGCAGGTGCCCTCCTCGGGGCCGCCCTGACGCTCGGCGGAGCGGTGCTGACCGGCGCGACGGCCACCGCGTCGGACAGCGCCTGCCGCCCGATCGACCCCCACCCCGACTGGTCGACGGCGAGGGAGTGGAACGAGGCGGCGCTGGCCGCCATCCGTCGGGACGTCCCGGCACCGACCATCCACGCCCGCACGCTCCTGCACACCTCCATCGCGCTCTTCGATGCCTGGGCGGCCCACGACCCCGAGGTCGGCGCGCTCTGGATCGGGGCGAGCGCGGACCCGCGCGACCTCGACGACCCCGAACGGCTCGCGCACGCACGCGACGTGACGATGAGCGTCGCGGCCCACCGCGTGCTGACCGCCCGCTACCGGGAGCGCGACGGGGCGTCCGACACGGTCCCCGCGCTCGATGCGCTGCTCGCCGCGCGCTGCGTCCCGCCCGACGTCGATCCGGACGGCGACTCGCCGGCCGCGCTCGGGGCGCGCATCGGCGAGGCCGTGCTCGCGCGCGCCCTCGACGACGGCGCGAACGAGACCGGCGGGTACGCGCATCCCGCGCGCCTCGACCCGATCAACCCCCCGCTCGTCGTCTCGGACGGTGCGGACCCCGACGTCCTCGTCGACCTCGACCGCTGGCAGCCGCTGCAGCTCGACCGCATGATCACCCAGAACGGCATCCCGGTCGACGGCACGGTCCAGGCCTCGATCACCCCGCACTGGGGATCGGTCGATGCCGTCGCGCTCGGCGAGGCCGGACCCGACGGCGTGGCCGTCGATCCCGGCCCCCCACCGCGCTTCGCCGACGGGCCCGAGGGCGTCGCCCGCCTCCACGCGGCGGTCGTCGAGGTCCTCGCGCTGAGCGCCCGGCTCGACCCCTCGGACCCGACGGTGGTCGATGCCTCCCCGGCGACGCGGGTCGCCTACCCCCTCGACGAGGCGCCCTCGGCCGGTCACGCCGTGAACCCCGTCACGGGCGCGCCCTACGCCCCGAACCTTGTCCTCGCCGCCGACCTCGAGCGTGCCGTGGCCGAGTACTGGGCCGACGGGCCGGAGTCCGAGACCCCGCCCGGGCACTGGATGACGCTCGCCAACGAGGTCTCCGACCGGCTCGACCCGGACCTGCGCATCGCGGGCACGGGGACACCCGTCGATCGGCTGGAGTGGGACGTGAAGCTCCACCTCGTGCTCGCGGCGGCGAACCACGACGCGGCCGTCGCCGCCTGGGGCCTCAAGGGGTTCCACGACACCGCGCGGCCCGTCGCGCTCGTCCGTCAGCTCGGGGCCCTCGGTCAGTCGAGCGACCCGCGAGGCACCGCGTACCACCCGCTCGGCCTGCCGCTCGTCGACGGGCTCATCGAGCTCGTCACGCCGGCGACGAGCGCGCCGGGCGAGCGCCACGCGCACCTCGTCGGCCAGGAGGGTCGGGTCGCGGTGCGCGCCTGGCGCGGCACGCCGATGGACGCCGCGCGCGAGGTCGCTGGGGTCGGCTGGGTGCTCGCCGTCGACTGGCTCCCCTACCAGCGCGACACGTTCGTGAGCCCGGCCTTCTCCGGGTACGTCTCCGGGCACAGCACGTTCAGCCATGCCTCGGCCGTGGTGCTGACCGAGTTCACCGGGAGCCCCTTCTTCCCGGGGGGCCTGCACACCCACACCATCCCGGTCGGTTGGCTCCGCCACGAGGCCGGGCCGACCGCACCGATCGAGCTGCAGTGGGCGACCTACGCGGACGCGGCCGACGAGGC
>JBEAQO010000242.1:0-8067 GCA_041163825.1 Actinomycetota bacterium
TCGGCGAGCTCCGCGAGCAGCGCCGCGCTGCGCTCCAGCCGGGCCGTCCACCACGCGGCGACGACCGGCCCGCCGATGGCGGCGGTGGTGTCGAGTGCCGCGGCCTGTCGCTGCGCCTCGGTCGAGAGCCAGTCGAGCACGGCAGGGCCGTCCTGCGCGAGCATCGCTCGCAGCGCGTAGGCCCGCTCGCCGATGCGTGCCCCGATGCCGAGCTCGTCGGCGGCACGTGAGAGGTCGGCACGGGCGAGCACCAAGCCCGAGCGGGCCGGCGCGAGCACCGCGCCGAGGAAGGCCTTCGCGGCACCCTCCTCGCGCGGGTCGGACAGGGCGGACGCATCCTCGAGCGCGGGAGCGAGGACCTCGGCGTGGCCGAGCCGGTCGGACTCCTCGGCGAGCACCCGTGCCGAGACCTCGGCCCAGGCGGCGAGCGAGGGCGGGGCGAGCTCGGCGACGCGCTCGAGGTGGCGGCCGACCCAGCTCGCGAGGTGCTCGTGGAGGAGCACGCGTCGGGCGTGTCCGGCGCGCTCGCTGCCGCCCTCATCGAGCTCCATCAGGCTCGCGTAGGCATCGAGCAGGACCGCGAGGTGGTCGGGCTCGGGCGGGGGCACGACGTCCAGCGCGCGCAGGAAGCCGGCGATGCGGTCACGCGCCTCGCCGCCCAGCTGTCCCTCGTCGCCCAGATGGACCGACGCGTACGGGTAGCACTGGAGGTCGAAGACCTCCGTGTGCTCGCCGGCGGTCGGAGCGCTCGGCAGCTCGAGCGCCGCGGCGACCGTCGCGGTCGCGGGCCCGGGACCGGCGACGATCGAGGCGAGCGCTCGGACGAGCCCGCTCCGGCTCACCGCCGACCGACCGGACCGCCGATGCGGAACGCGTCGGCGGTGGGCTTGAGCGGACGGATCAGCCAGCGCGGCCGGCGCTCGCCGTTGGGCGAGACGACGGTCGCGTTGCGGGTCCTCGCGAGCCACTCGCGGTAGACCGCGCGCGAGCGCTCGGTGTCGACCGCGATGTCCCCAGCGGCGTCGCCCGGCTCGGCACGGCTCACGCGCACGGCCTGGTGCCAGCAGTGCATGCCGGACACCGGGTCGGGGTGGACGCCGAACGTCATGTTCTGGTGGACGCCCACGTCGGTCCACCAGATGCGCGAGGTGTCGGGATCGGCGCTGTCGAAGGGGCCGTGCGCGGCGCGGGGCCGCATCGCCCAGCGCGAGCCGTCGCGCTCGAGCGCGACCGTGGTCGAGTTCAGACGGTGCGCGTGGTCGTGGCCCTCGAGGCGCCAGCGTCCCATGTGGTGGCTGCAGGCGACCACCCCGGGGCGGATGCCCTCGGTCACCCAGGCCTTGACGACGAAGTGGCCGATGTCGGTCGTCACGCGCACGAGGTCGCCGGTGATGACCCCGAGCTCCTTCGCGTGCGACGGGTGGATCCACAGCGGGTTGGAGTGCGCGAGCTCGTCGAGCCACTTCGAGTTCGCGCTTCGCGTGTGGATCTGCGTCACGAGGCGGAACGTCGAGATGAGGGGGACCTGCCCGGCCTCGAGCCGCGAGGGGTGCACGTGGCTCGGGATGTAGGTCGGGATGGCGTACTCGCCCCAGCCCCAGTCGACGAGCGTCGTCGAGTAGAACTCGAGCAGCCCGGAGGGCGTCGGGAACCCGCGCAGCACGCGCCCGTCGATCTCGACGCCGACGGCGCGGCGCCCCTCGGCGTCCGGATCGGGCGCACCCGTCGGGGCGAGGTTCATCGGGACCGGTGCGGGGTCACGCGCGTAGACGCGGCCGAAGGGATCGACGGCCTTGTCCGTCGCGTACTGGGCCGGGTCGACCTCGGTCTCGTGCAGCGGGCCGATGCCGCGCGCGAGCTCGAAGCTGCCGTAACGACGCATGTACTCGAGGGCGGTCAGGCCCTCCCGGGCCGCGCGCTCGGGCAGGCCGGGCACGGAGTTGTCGAACATCCAGCCGTAGTACTCGTCGACCGAGAGCTTGGTCCCCGGCTCGGCCTTCGACTCGAACCACTGGCGGATACCGAGCTCGCCGTCCGGGTCGATGCGCCAGGAGAGCTCGATCCAGAACTCGTTCTCCTCCCAGACCTCGCCGGGGTTGACCTGGCGCGTGTCGGTGATGGTCTCGCCGAGGCGCTCACGCGCTGCTCGCAGCACCGGCTGACGGAACGCGATCCACTGCGCGTCGTACTGCTCGTAGCTCGTGATGTCGTGGCGCTCCGAGGACATCCCCATCGGGAGCACGAGGTCGGCGAAGTACGCGGTCTCGTTCCAGGTCGGGGTGAGCGCGACGTGGAGTCCCACCTTGCGCTCGTCGGTGAGCATCTCGATCCAGGCGAAGCCGTCCGGGTTCGTCCAGACCGGGTTGTAGACGCGCGTGAAGTACACGTCGAGCACGCCCCGTCCCTCGTCGACGAAGTGGGGCAGCAGGAACGACAGCTCGTTCTGCGCGATCGGGTACTCCAGCGGGTACGTCAGCTCGTTCCAGGCCGCCGGGTGGTGGGGCAGGTGGATGGGGCGGGCGACGAACTTGTTCCAAGCGTTCGGGTAGGTCCCGCCCGGCACGGCGATCGCGCCCATCAGGGCGCTCAGCAGGAACAGCGTGCGCGAGACCTGCCACCCGCCCTCGTTGCCGGCCGCGGCCGAGCGCCAGCTGTGCACGGCGAGCCTCGGGCCCGCCTCCCGCACCGCCTCGTACACCGCACGGATCTGCGCGACCGACACACCGGACTCCGCCGAGGCGTACTCGAACGTGTAGTCGGCGTAGAGCTGGCCGAGGACCTCCTCGAAGGTCTCGAAGGTCTGCGGGCGTCCGGGGTGCTCGGCCGCGAGGTACTGGCGCCAGTTCCACCACCGCCGCACGTAGCGGCGGTCGTAGGACCCGGTGCGGACGAGCTCGTTGGCGATGGCGAGCAGGATCGCCGGCTCGGACCCCGGGTAGGGCGCGAGCCACTCCGTGGCGTGGGTCGCCGTGTTCGACAGCCGCACGTCCATCACGATGAGCTTCGCGCCGTTCGCCTTCGCCTCGATGATGCGCTGCGCGTGCGGGTTGAAGTAGTGGCCGGTCTCGAGGTGGGAGGAGATCAGCAGGATCGTTCGCGCGTTCGCGTGGTCCGGGCTCGGCCGATCGATGCCGGTCCAGAACTGGAAGCCGGTGCGCCCGCCCGACGAGCACACGTTGGTGTGCGAGTTGTGGCCGTCGACGCCCCACGCGGCGAGCACGCGCTCGGTGAAGCCGTCCTCACCCGGACGACCGACGTGGTACATCACCTCGTTCTGGCGCTCCTGGACGATGGCCATGCGGATGCGCTTGGCCACCTCGTCGAGCGCCTCGTCCCACGAGATGCGCTCCCAGCCGCCCCCGCCGCGCTCACCGACGCGGCGCATCGGGTGCAGGATCCGGTCGGGGTCGGTGATCTGGTTGAGCACCGCCGGGCCCTTGGCGCAGTTGCGTCCGCGGGAGCCGGGCGACTCGGGGTTGCCCTCGAACTTGCGGACCTGCATCGTGTCCTTGTCGATGTAGGCCAACAGACCGCAGGCCGACTCGCAGTTGAAGCAGGTCGTCGGCACCAGCATGAAGCGCTTCTCGACACGGCGCGGCCACGCCTTGGAGTCGAGCTCGACCCAGTCGTCCCAGCGCTCCTTCGGCGGGAACATCGCGAGCCGGCTCCGCGAGGGGCCCGGGTAGAACGTCTCGCCCCGTGCCTCGGTCGCCTCGCGGGCGGCGTCGACGCGCTCGGCGAGCCGGTCGATGTCTGCGGTCATCTGCGTGCCTCGGGTCGTCGCGGCGTCCGGGGGTGCGTCTCGGGTCAGGCGAGCGGGACGGACTGGCCGGCCTGCACGTAGGCGTGCTCGAAGGCCCACACGCCGAGGAGCCCGACGATGGCGGCCGGCAGCGCGAGGGCCGGGACGAACGGTGCGACCAGCGCGACGACGCTCGCGACCACGCCGAGGCGGAACCAGCGCGCGAAGCGCCCGCTCGTGAGCTCGTGGGCGGCCATGCGCGCGTGCGCGGTCGGGTGGGGCAGGAACGTCTCGCCGGCGATCATGAGCAGGTTCGCCCCGGCCGCGATGCCCACGACCAGTGCCAGCGCGTCGACCGCACCGGGCTCGAGCACCACCGCCATCGCGAGCGCGGCCGCGCCGCCGGTCAGGAACGACTGGACGACGTGGTGGGGCGGCAGGAGCGGGTTCTGCCAGAGGTCACGCGCCTTGGCCTGCGCGAAGAGGAACGCGGTGTAGACGCCGGTGAGCACCGAGAACGGGATGCCGACGACCGTGACGGCCCGAAGGATCGTGGGGGCGGCATCGCCCGCGAACAACGCCGCGCCGAAGTGGACGGCGAGCGCGAGCGCGTAGACGGAGAGGAACACCGCGCCCTTCACGAGCCAGCTGCCCCAGCGGCCCTTGGTCAGCACGTAGTGGAAGCGCTCGGGGTGCTCGAGGTCCCAGACCAGCACGGCGCCCGTGATGGCGAGGAACGCGCCGGCGGCGACCGGCGCACCGAAGCGCCACAGCGCCCCGTCCGCCGCGACGGCACCGAGCAGCACGAGGATCGCGAGCACGGTGTAGACGCCGGCCGCGATCGACTTCGTCCACGTGTAGAGCCCGACGCGCCAGTCCCACGGGACGTTGTGGGCGACGTCGTAGGAGATGATCGCCGCGGCGGAGGAGCTGCCGGTGCCCGGCGCGGCGCCGGAGTTGATGTGGTGCGCGTCCTCGGGCGCCTGCATCGCCCACGCGAAGATGTCCCCGGTCGGCCGCTCGGCGGCGATCGGGTCGAGCGTCGAGGCGTGCGCGCCGCGGTAGAACAGCTTCGGCTTCGTGTCCTTCTCCGGACGGCGCACCTGCACCGGCTCGCGCCCGACGGTGTGGGCGACCTTCGAGGTCGGGTCGTTCAGGTCCCCGACGAAGATCGCCTCGACCGGGCAGACCACGACGCAGGCCGGCTCGAGGCCCATGTCGATGCGCTGCGCGCAGAAGTTGCACTTCTCGGCCGAGTGGTCCTCGGGGTTGATGAAGATCGCGTCGTAGGGGCAGGCGGCGATGCACGCCTTGCAGCCGATGCAGCGGTCCTTGTCGAAGTCGACGATGCCGTCCTCGCGCGTGTACATCGCGGTGGTCGGGCAGGCCGCCACACAGGGTGCGTCGACGCACTGGTTGCAGCGCGTGACCTGGAAGTTCCGGCGGGCCTCCGGGAAGATGCCGACGTCGACCGACTTCACGTAGGTGCGCGAGACACCGACGGGGACCTCGTTCTCGGACTTGCACGCCGTGGTGCAGGCGTGGCAGCCGATGCAGCGCGTCTGGTCGATGATCTTCGCCCACTGCGGCTTGCGGTCCCCCTCGACCACGATCGGCAGCGGTGCCATGAGCTCCGTCACGAACGCTCCCTCTCCTCGTGCCGTGGAGCCTGCTCCACGGCACGCCGACCGGTCAAGGGACCTTCGCCCCGACCGCCCTTCCCGACCGTCGCCGCACCACCTCCCGGTGCGCCGACGGACCTCACTCGATCCCCGACCCGACGAGCCCCGAGCGACGCTCGACCTCGGCGTGCAGCACGGCGCGCAGCCGATCGACCGCGTCGACGAGCTCCGGGTAGCGCAGCGAGTAGATGATGCTCGTCCCCCGGCGCTCGGTGTCGACGAGGCCGCGCTCGCGCAGCACCGCGAGGTGCTGGGAGACGTTGGCCTCACGCGCATCGACGGCCTCGGCGAGCTCGGTCACCGAGCGCGGCGCCTCAGAGAGCGCATAGAGCACCATGAGCCGCTTCGGATCGGAGAGCGCCTTGCACAGGCTGACGGTGAGCTCGGTGAGCTCGGCGCGCAGGGCCGGGTCGAGCGGCCCGACGGCTCCGGTCTCGGCTCCCGTCGCACGGACCTCGCCCATCGCACGCACCTCGGCACGAGCCTCGGACGGGGTCGTGGCGGTGGCGGTGGCGGAAGCGTCCATGCGGCGACCCTAGTCAGCGACCCGAGCCCACCCACCCGCGCCGTCCGGCGCCCGCGGCCCCCTCGAACGCCCTCCCACGGCCTCGCCGGGGCCTCGAACGGCCGCACCGCCTTGACACCGGGCTCGCCGGCGGCGAGGCTCGCCTTCCTGCGCATGCGCGCAGCAACGGAGGCAGCGCGCGCCGAGCGCACCGCCACGGCCCCGAAGGGGCCCAGCGGCCGGGCAGCGGGCAGGATGGCGCACGGACATCGAGCGGGGACCGGGAGGGACCCCGAGGGAGGGAGCACGGTGGTCGAGCAGGACAAGAACGGCATGACGATCGTCTGCTGGTCGGGTGACCTCGACCGGGTGTGGCCGCAGCTGATCCTCGCGACGACCGGTGCCGCCTACGGCATGGACGTCACGATGTTCTGCACGTTCTGGGGCCTCTTCACGCTCAAGCGCCCCGAGGTCAAGGTCACCGGCGACAACTGGATGACCAAGATGCTCGGCGTCATGAACAACGAGCGCCTGAGCCACCTCAACTTCGCGGGCGCCGGGCCGGCGATGATGCTCTCCATCGCCGAGCGTCACAAGGTCGCCCCTCCCGAGGAGCTCCTGGGCATCGCGAAGGAGCTCGGGGTGCGGCTCGCTCCGTGCCAGATGACCATGGACCTGATGGGACTCAAGCGCGAGGACCTCATCGACGGCATCGACGAGCCGCTCGGTGCGGCCGCCGCGGTGTCCGCGATGCAGCGCTCCTCCATCAACCTCTTCATCTGACCCGGTCGAGCCCTCGGTCGAGCGGCCTGTCACACGCGCGCCGCTCGACCGACGGGGCCGCGTCCGTCCCCGCGACGGACGGAGCACCGCGCGGACCGCTCCGTCCGCGACGGGACCGCGCCCGCCAGGGTGGCGCGGACGAGGGGTAGGTTCGAGGTCGGTGGGGAGCGCCGGCGACACCAGGAACGAGTTCAGGAACGGGACGAGGACCGATACCGGGACCGACACCGGGACCGGGGGACCCAGCCGGGCCGCGATGACGGCCCACGACGAGGGAGGTAGGGACATGGCGGACGTCGCCAAGACGCTGGACGCGAGCGGGCTCGCGTGCCCGATGCCGGTGGTGCGCACGCGCCAGGCGATCGATGAGCTGCAGGCCGGCCAGATCCTCGAGGTCATCTCGACGGACCGCGGCTCGCTGCAGGACATCCCCGCCTGGGCGAGCTCGACCGGCAACGAGCTCGTCGAGCAGGAGGACGGCGGCGAGCGCTTCCGCTTCCTGATCCGCAAGGGCTGAGACTCACCGGGAGGTCGGACCCGCGCACCCGAGCGCGCGGGTCCGGGGCGTGCGGGAGGGAGCCCCGCCCGCAGCAGCACCGCCCCGGCAGTGGGGCAGGACGCCGAGGAGGGCGCGCCATGATCGAGGTCATCACCGTCGAGACGCCGTCGCTCGGCGACCGCAGCTACGTCGCCACGGACGGGACGAAGGCCATCGTCATCGACCCCCAGCGCGACATCGATCGGATGGTCGCCATCCTCGAGGAGCGCGGGCTCACGCTGACCCACGTCGTGGAGACCCACATCCACAACGACTACGTGACCGGCGGCTTCGCGCTCGCCCAGCGCTACGGCGCGTCCTACTGCGTCAACGCCGACGACGCCGTGACCTACGAGCGCACGCCCGTCTCCGACGGCGACGTGCTCGAGTCCGGGGACATGCGCATCACCGTCCTGCACACTCCGGGGCACACACCGACCCACCTCTCCTACGCGCTCGCGGACGCCTCAGGCACGAGCGTCGGGGTCTTCACCGGCGGCTCGATGCTCTTCGGCACGGTCGGACGCCCGGACCTCATCTCCCAGGAGATGACGGAACCGCTCGCCCGCGCCCAGTGGAGGTCGGTGCGACGGCTGGCCGAGGCCCTGCCCGACGAGACGATCGTGCACCCGACCCACGGCTTCGGGAGCCACTGCTCGTCGATCCAGACGACGAAGCCCTCGTCGACGATCGGCCAGGAGCGGACCGACAACCCGGCGCTGACCACCGACGAGGAGGCGGTCCTCGAGCTCCTCATCGGCGGGCTGACGCCCGACCCGACCTACTACCCGTACATGGCGCCGATCAACGTCGAGGG
>JBEAQO010000243.1:0-12870 GCA_041163825.1 Actinomycetota bacterium
GGTGCGAGCCCCAGTCGTAGACCGCGCCCCCGGAGACGTCGACCTCAGAGTGCCACTCGCGGCAGGGATGCTCGAAGCCCCCGACGAACGTCTCGATGTTGAACACCTCACCGAGCCGGCCGGAGCGCACGATGCGCTGGAGGGCGAGGAAGTCCGGATCGAAGCGGCGACTCTGGTGGACGGTCAGCAGGAGCCGGCGCTCGCGCGCGAGCACGACGAGCCGCTCGGCGTCGGTGACGGTGAGGCACATCGGCTTCTCGACGACGACGTGCTTGCCGGCCTCGAGCAGGCGGGTCGCGAGCGCCGCGTGGTGCACCGGCGGGGTCGCGACGATGGCGACCTCGACGTCCGGGTCCGCGGCGAGCGCCTCGACGTCGGCGTGGAGCGCGATGCCCGGGAAGTCGGCCCGCGCCGCCTCGAGGCGCGCCGGGACGGTGTCGACCGCTGCCGCGAGCACGAGGCCGTCGGTCTCGCTGCAGGCGAGCCCGTGGGCGTACCCCATGCCGCCGAAGGGGCCGTAGCCGACGATGCCGACCCCGATCGGCCGCGTGCGGGTCGCCGCGCGCCGCTCGAGGAGCCGTCGGACGTAGGGCCCGAGGACGGTGTGGCGCCGGAGCGCGTCGAGGTCGGTCACGCCCGAGGCGACGACGACGCCGTCACCGAGCGTCCGGACGGTGACCGTCGGCCGATGCCGACCGTGGACGCTGGTCGTGGCGGCGACGGCCGTGCGCTCGTCGGTCGGTCGGAGGAGGTTGAGCCCCGAGGTCAGGGGGACCTCGCCCTCGAGCCGGGCGGCCTCGGGGCGCTCGGCGAGCGTCACGAACCACTCGGTGCGGGGGAGCTCGGCATCGACGGCGATGCCGGCGAGCCGGAGGGCCTCGGCATCGTCCACGGCGGGGGCGAGGAGCAGCGCACCGCCGGCAGCGACCCAGCGCTCGAGGTCGGCGCGCTCGGCCGGATCGGTGAGGTCGAGCCGTCCCCGAACGACGTGCTGGGCTCCCAGGGCCGGCGCGGGCAGCGCGAGGTCGGCGGCTCGGACGTCGGTCATGCGCCGAGGCTAGCGTCGGTGCCGGGACCCGTCCGGCGCTCGGAACCACGGGTGGACCGGTCGATCGGGGGAGCGAGGTGCTCGGCTTCGATCCGGAGGATCCGGCCCTCATCACGGACCCCTATCCGGCCTACGCGCGGTTGCGCGAGATGGCTCCCGTCGTCTGGCACGAGCAGCACGGTTCGTGGTTGGTCCCGCGTCACGCGGACGTCGACCGGGTGCTGCGGGACCGTGCCTTCGGTCGCGCGTTCGTCCCGCGCGAGCCCTACGAGCGCTTCGCACCATGGAACCTCGTGAACGAGCACGCGATGCTCGAGCTCGAGCCGCCCGAGCACACGCGGCTGCGGGGCCTCGCCTCGCGGGCGTTCTCCCCGCGCCGCATCACCCGGATGCGTGCCGGCATCCTCGCCACCTGCGACGCGCTGATCGATCCGTTGGAGGAGCGCCTCTCGGACGGGGAGGAGGTCGACGTCGTCCGCACCTTCGCGGAGCACCTCCCGGTGGCGGTCATCGCGGACCTGCTCGGCTTCCCCGAGGAGGGCCGGGCGCTCCTGCGGCCGTGGTCGAACGCGATCGTCGCGCTCTACGAGCCCTTCCCCGATCGGTCGGTCGAGGGCGCCGCGATCGACGCGGCGCGCGACTTCGCTGCGGCGCTGCGCGGACTGATCGCCGCGCGCCGTCGTGCTCCGGGCGACGACCTGCTGAGCGAGCTCGCCGTGCTGAGCGTGGACGGTGACCGTCTGAGCGAGGACGAGCTCGTCGCGACCGCCGTGCTGCTGCTCAACGCGGGTCACGAGGCTTCGGTGAACGTCATCGGCAACGGGCTCGTCGCGCTGCTCGAGCGGCCCGACGGATGGCGTCGCCTCGTCGAGGACCCCGGCATCGTCGTGCGCGCGGTCGAGGAGCTGATCCGCTTCGACACCCCGCTCTCGCTGTTCACCCGTCGGGTGCTCGCGCCGGTCGAGGTCGGCGGGGTCGCGCTCGAGCCGGGGGAGACGGTCAGCGTCCTGATCGCCAGCGCGAACCGCGACCCGTCGGTCTTCGACGCGCCCGATCGGCTCGACCTCGGCCGCGATCCGAACCCACAGCTCGGCTTCGGCGCCGGGACGCACTTCTGCCTCGGGGCCGCGCTCGCCCGCCTCGAGCTCGCGGTCGCCTTCGGTCGCCTCGCCGAGCGCCTGCCGGGCCTCGAGCTCGCGGCTGCGCCGACGCGACGGGCCAGCTACCAGTTCCGTGGCTTCGCGCACGTCCCGGTCACGACCGCCTAGGGGCCCCGCCCGGGCCGGGGGGCCTCGGCGCCCGAGGAGCGCTGCCCGGGCCGACGCGGCGCTGCGCGCTCAGGCGATGATGCGGTTCTCGATCGGCCGGCCCTCGACGAGCGCGGCGACGACGTCGGCGCTTCGCGAGACGGTCCCGAAGTGCGTGCCGATGTCGTAGAGGCTCGACGCCTGCTCGCGCTCGCCGGTCGCGGCGACGGTGTCCTCGGGGACGACCACGCGGTAGCCGTGGAAGAAGGCGTCGTGGACGGTGGAGCGCACGCAGATGTTGGTGACGACGCCCATGACGACCACCTGCTCGATGTGCATGTCGCGCAGCGTCAGGTCGAGGTCGGTCCCGAAGAACCCGGAGAACCGGCGCTTGAGGACGACCAGGTCGTCCGCGCGGGGGGCGAGCTCGTCGACGACGTCCGCCCCTCGGGTCCCCTCGATGCAATGCGGTTCGCGGGTCCGGAACTCGCGGTCCTCCCGGACGTTCGCACGGTGCGTGTCGACGACCTGGACCACGACGCCGCCGGTCTCCCGGACGGCGTCGATCACGGCCCGCTGCGGGGCGTAGAGACGCTCGGCGTCGGGCAGCGGCATCCGACCGTCCGCGAGGCAGAAGTCGTTGACCATGTCGACCACCAGCACGGCGGTGCGCGCCGGGTCGAGCACGAGCGCGTCGGCCCGTCGCTTGGCCGAGAAGACGTCCATGGTCCCGCTCAGGCGAACGCGCGGAGGCCCGTGAGCGCCTCGCCGACGATCAGCGTGTGGATCTCGTTGGTCCCCTCGTAGGTGAACACCGACTCGAGGTTCGCCATGTGGCGGATGACCGGGTACTCGAGGGTGATGCCGCTCGCGCCCAGGATCGTGCGTGCCTCGCGGGCGACCTCCAGGGCGTCGCGCACGTTGTTGAGCTTGCCCACGCTGATCTGCGCGGGGGTGAGCGTTCCCGCGTCCTTGCGGCGACCCAGGTGGAGCGCGAGCAGGGACGCCTTCTGGATGCTGATGGCCATCTCGACGAGCTTGCGCTGGGTGAGCTGGAAGCCCGCGATCGGCCGGTCGAACTGGACGCGGGTCCCCGCGTGGTCGAGCGCGACCTCGAGGCAGCGCCGGGCCGCGCCGGTGACGCCCCAGAGGATCCCGAAGCGGGCCTCGTTCAGGCACGACAGCGGCCCGCGCATCGAGGCGACCCCGGGCAGGACCGCCGAGTCGGGCAGGCGCACCCCCTCGAGCACCAGCTCGGAGGTCACCGAGGCGCGCAGGGAGAGCTTGTGCTTGACGTCGTTCGCGCTGAAGCCCGGGGTGCCCCTCGGGACCAGGAAGCCGCGCACCCGCTCGTCGTCGCAGCGCGCCCACACGACGGCGATGTCGGCGATGCCGCCGTTCGTGATCCACATCTTCGAGCCGTCGAGGATCCAGTCCGACCCGTCGCGACGCGCGCGCGTGCGCATCCCCGAGGGGTCGGAACCGGCGTCGGCCTCGGTCAGCCCGAAGCAGCCGATCGCCTCGCCGGCGGCCATGCGCGGGAGCCACTCCTGCTTCTGCTCCTCCGAGCCGTAGGCGTGGATCGGGAACATCGCGAGCGAGCCCTGCACGGACACGAAGCTGCGCAGGCCGCTGTCGCCGGCCTCGAGCTCGCGGCAGGCGACGCCGTAGGACACGGCGTTGGTGCCGGTGCAGCCGTAGCCCTCGAGGTGCATGCCGAGCAGTCCCAGTGCACCGAGCTCCTTGGCGACCTCGCGGGGGAAGTGGCCGTCCTCGAACCACTGTCCGAGCTCGGGCTCGAAGCGCTCGCGCACGAGGCGCGCGACCGTGTCGCGGATCAGCCGCTCGTCCTCGGCGAGGCCCTCGTCGATGCCGAGGAGGTCCGTCGGTGGCAGGCGCTGCTCGAGATCGATCATCGGCCCCTCGTCGCATCGGCCGGGACGCTCCCGCGTCGCTCGGCGGAGATCGCTCGTAGACGAATGGTATGGTAGCGTCCGCGTGAGCGTAGGGTGCGTCGAGGCCGCGCTGGGGTGGCGTGGCCGGAGGCGACGCTCGAAGCGGTGGCGGGTCCGGCGGCCGGGAGGGAGCGATGGGGGACGTGCGCTCGGCGTACACGTGCGCCCGCGACCTCCCGCACGCGCTCGAGGTCCTGGCCGCCGCGCCGCTCGTCCCGCTCGCGGGGGGCACTGACGTCTATCCCGCCCGGGTCGGCCGGGACGGGCACGCGGCCGTCCTCGACCTCGGTCGCCTCGACGAGCTGCGCTTCATCGAGCGCGACGCGGACGGCCTGCACCTCGGGGCGCTCACCACCTGGCACGACCTCATCCGCACCGACCTGCCGCGCGGTCTCCACGGGCTCGTCGCTGCGGCCCGCGAGGTCGGCTCGACGCAGATCCAGCGTGCGGGGACCATCGCCGGCAACCTCTGCAACGCCTCGCCGGCCGCCGATGGCGTCCCACCGCTGCTCACGCTCGATGCCGAGGTCGAGCTCGCGAGCCTCGCCGGGCGCCGCCGCCTCGCGCTCGACGAGTTCCTGACCGGCTACCGCGCGACCGCGCGCCGCCCCGACGAGCTCGTCGTCGCGATCCACCTGCCCTCGGCGGCGCTCGAACACGCGAGCGCCTTCGTCAAGCTCGGGTCCCGGCGCTACCTCGTCATCTCCATCGCGATGGTGGCGGTCGCCTTCGACCTCGCCGAGGGTCGGCTCGACGACGTGCGGATCGCGGTCGGTGCCTGCTCCCCGGTCGCACGACGGCTCGGTGCGCTCGAGGCCGCCCTCGAGGGCGCGGCGCCGGAGGGGATCCGCGACCGGCTCGATGGCGTGGACCTCGGGCTCGCACCGATCGACGACGTCCGTGGCTCGGCCGGCTACCGGGTCGAGGTCGCGGCACGGCTCGTCGAGCGGGCCGTCGAGGCCGCGCTCGGAGGCGTCACGGGGATCGCCGCATGAGCGCACCGACGCTGTCCGGTGCCGGGACCGGCGAGGGCGCACCGCTCGCGACGACCGACGCGGTCGAGCTCGCGCTGGTCGTCGACGGCGAGCGCGTCCTCGTCCGGGCCCATCCGCTCGAGCGCCTGAGTGACGTGCTGCGCGCCCGTCTCGGGCGCGAGGGCACGAAGGTCGGCTGCGACGCCGGGGACTGCGGCGCCTGCACGGTGCTCGTCGACGGCGCACCGCTGTGCGCCTGCTTGACCCCCGTCGGGCGGCTCGACGGCCGCCGCGTCGACACCGTCGAGGGCCTCGGTGAGGAACCGACCGGTCGCGCGCTGCAGCGCGCGTTCCTGCGCCACGGCGCCGCCCAGTGTGGGTTCTGCACGCCCGGGATGCTGATGGCCGCACGGGCGCTGCTCGCCGACACGCCGACCCCGACGACGGCCGAGGTCGAGGACGCGCTCGGCGGGGTGCTCTGCCGCTGCACCGGCTACCGCTCCATCGTCGACGCGGTCTGCGAGACGCACCTCGAGCTCGAGGACGCGCCGGCGCCGGAGGTCGGCAAGGCCGTCGGGGCGCGCGTCGCCCGCCTCGATGGCGCGGCGAAGGTCTCGGGCTCGGACGCCTTCGGCGACGACGGGGTCGACCCGGCGGCGCTCCTCGTGCGCATCGTGCGCAGCCCGCACCACCGTGCGAGGGTCGACCTCGGAGACCTCGCCGCCTTCGTCGCGTCCACCCCGGGGGTCGAGCGCGTGCTCACCGCCGCCGACGTCCCCGGGCGCAACGTCCACGGCGTCATCCCGCCCTTCGCCGACCAGCCCGTGTTCGCCGAGGGCGAGACGCGCTTCCTCGGTGAGGCGGTCGCCGCCGTCGTCGGCGAGGCGGACGTCGTGGCGCGGCTCGACCTCGCGCGCCTGCCGATCGCCTTCGAGGAGCTCGAGGCGGTGCTCGACCCGGTCGCGGCGCTGGCCGAGGGCGCGCCGCGCGTGCACGCGGGGCGAGCGGGCAACGTGCTCGTCCGCGGGCTGGTCGAGCGCGGGGGCGACGTCGACGCGGCGCTCGCCGGCGCGGCGGTCACGGCCGAGGGGACGTTCACCACCGGCTTCGTCGAGCACGCCTACCTCGAGCCCGAGGCGGGCTGGGCGCGGATGGAGGACGGCGTGGTCGTGGTGCAGGCCACGACCCAGGCGCCGTGGATGGACCGGGAGGACCTCGCAGCGATCCTCGGGCTGCCGCTCGAGGGCGTGCGCATCGTGCCGACGGCGGTCGGCGGTGGCTTCGGCAGCAAGCTCGACCTGTCCCTCCAGCCCTACGTCGCGCTCGCGACCCTCGTCACCGGTCGACCCACCCGCATCCGCTACGACCGCATCGAGTCGATGCGCACGACGACCAAGCGGCATCCCTCGTCGATCACGGTTCGCGCCGGTGCCGACGCCGAGGGTCGGCTCGTCGCGGTCGACGTCGCGGCGGACTTCGACACGGGCGCCTACGCCTCGTGGGGACCGACGGTCGCCAACCGCGTCCCCGTCCACGCCTCCGGTCCCTACCACGTCCCGACGTACCGCGCGCGCTCGCGCGCCATCCACACGCACCAGGCGCCCTCCGGCGCGTTCCGAGGGTTCGGGGTGCCGCAGGCGACCATCGCGCAGGAGTGCGTCTACGACGAGCTCGCGCTCGCGCTCGGGATGGACGCGCTCGAGTTCCGCCTGCGCAACGCCCTGACGGCGGGCTCGCCCACGGTCACCGGTCAGGTCTTCGAGACCGGGGTCGGCTACCGCGACTGCCTCGAGGCCCTGCGGCCGTGGTGGGAGCGGGCCCGTGCGCGCGCCGGGGAGGCCACCGACGGCGCACGCCGGCGTGGGGTGGGGCTCGCGGGGCTGTGGTACGGCTGCGGCAACACCGCGCTGCCCAACCCCTCGACGATCAAGGTCGGCCTCGACCCCGAGGGACGCGTTCGCCTGCACCAGGGCGCGGTCGACATCGGGCAGGGTTCGAACACGGTGATGGCGCAGATCCTCGCGGACGCGCTCGGCGTGCCGCTCGAGCGCATCGTGCTCGTCGATGCCGATACGCGCCACACGCCCGACGCGGGCAAGACCTCCGCCTCCCGCCAGACCTTCGTCAGCGGCAACGCGACCCATCGGGCCGGTCGCGCGCTCGCGCACGAGCTGGCTCGGCTCGCCGGCACGACGCCCGACGACGTCATCGACCTCGGGCTCGAGCGGGGGCGGCTGTCCGTGCGGAGCACCGCGGGCCTGGTCGCCGTCGACCTCGCCGCCCTGCCGGTCGATGCCGACGGCCTCGTCGTGGCGTGCTCCGCGACCTACGACCCGCCCACGGTGCCGCTCGACGAGCACGGGCAGGGCGAGCCCTACGCGGTGTACGGCTTCGGAGCACAGCTCGTCGAGCTCGAGGTCGACGTCGAGACCGGCAGCATCGCGCTCGAGCGCATCGTCGCGGCCTACGACGTCGGACGGGCCATCAACCCGACCCTCGTCGAGGGGCAGATCGAGGGCGGCATCGCCCAGGGCATCGGGCTCGCCCTGATGGAGGAGTGGCTGCCCGGTCGCACCGACAACCTGCACGACTACCTGATCCCCACGATCGGGGACGTCCCGGAGATCGTGTCGATCCTCGTGGAGTCCGGCGATGCGCACGGACCGTTCGGGGCCAAGGGCGTCGGCGAGCACACGCTGATCCCGACCGCGCCGGCGATCCTCAACGCCGTGCGCGACGCGACCGGGGTCCGGCTCCGGCGCGTGCCGGCGATCCCGAGCCGGGTGCTCGAGGCGCTCCGCGCGGCGGGGGTCGGGCCGTCGTCGCACCCCGACGGGTCGGAGCGCCGGCGATGAAGGACGTCAGCGCCAAGATCCGCTGCGAGGCCTGCCCGATCCGGTGCTGGATCGCCGACGGTCAGACCGGGGCCTGCGACCGCTACGGCAACTCCGGGGGCACGCTGGTCCGGCTCGACCCGGTCACGATCCTCGGGCGGGCGCGCGAGGACGGCCATGCGATGGTCCCCTTCGCGATCGGCGCCGACGGCTGGGCGGGCGAGCTGCTGCGCGGTCGCGACGACTTCCTGACGGCCATCGGCGCGGGGACGACCTACCCGGACTACAAGCCGGCGCCCTTCATCGTCTCCGCCGACGTCGAGGGCGTCGACACGGTGACCGTGGTCACCGAGGGCATCTTCTCCTACTGCGGCGTGAAGGTGAAGATCGACACCGACCGCCACGTCGGTGACGAGCGCTCGATCGTCCGCTTCGAGGGACACGACGTCGGGCACGTCACCACCACCGAGTACGGCTCGCAGATGCTCTCGCTCGGCGGGGTCGCGCACCTGACCAGCGCCGACCGCAACGAGGGTCTCGCGACGATGCGGCTCCTGATCGCGATGTGCGAAGGGGAGCGGGTCGAGCTCGACGTCGAGGGTGGCACGCACCTCGAGCTCGCCGCGGGGCAGGCGCCCGTCATCGACGGCGAGCTCGAGGAGCGCATGCGGGTCGGGTGCGGCTCGGCGACGATCGGCATGTTCGCGACGACCTGGCAGCACGTCGTGGACGAGGTGGTCGTCGTCGACGAGCACATCACCGGCGTGCTCACCGAGCACCAAGCGGGGGCCGTGCTCGGGATGCGGCCGAGCGGCATCCGCATGCGCGGCCGGAGGTCCACCCCCGGGCGCTACTTCGGGATCGCTCGCCCGGGCTCGGGCTGGGGCGGGACCGACCTCACCGATCCCCTGACCATCGTCGCGGGCTTCGATGCGAAGGTCGCCTGGCCGGGGCTGCGCCTCTTGATGACGAGCACGACCGGCGCGGACTCGGCCTACTTCGTCCTCGACGAGGAGCTGCGTCCGGTCCCGACCGATCCGCCGACCGACGTCGTGCCGACGATCACCCGCATCGGCGAGAACTGCGAGCCGGCGCTGACCTCGGTGCTCTTCGTCGCGGGCGCCGGGGGGTCGCTACGTGCGGGGGTGACCACCTCGCCGATCTCGCTGACGCGCTCGGTGCGCAGCGGCCGTACGCGGGTGACGATGGGCGGTGCTCCGGTCTACGTCTGGCCCGGCGGGGGCATCATGGTGATGGTGGACGTCACCCGCATCCCACCGGGTTCGTTCGGTCACGTGCCGACCCCGGCCATCGTGGCGCCGCTGGAGTTCACGTTGCCCAGCGTCGACTACGCGGCGCTCGGCGGGCACGTCGGTGCCATCCGGCCCGCCGACGACGTCCTCGCGGTCGACGACGTCCGGCGCTTCGCGCTGACCGAGCTCGACGCCGGCGCGTGAGCGGGGGAGCGTCGGGCGCCCGGTCGGCCGACGGGCGGCGCCTCCATCTCCATCACGGACCCATCGACCTCGTCATCGAGGCCGACGGCGAGCCGGCCGCGCTCGACGCTGCCCACGCGGCCGCGGCGGCCCGGTTCGCGACGATCCTCGACGAGCTGGTCGGCGAGCTCGAGGTGCTCCGCCGTCCGGTCGAGGGGGATGCGTTCGCCGAGACCCTCGTGGTCGGAGCGGTCGCGCGCCGCATGGTCCGTGCGGTCGCCGCCGTCGCTGCGGAGCTGCCCGAGGAGCCGATCACCGCGATGGCGGCGGTCGCCGGCGCGGTCGCCGAGGAGGTCCTCGCCGCGATGGTCGGTGCGGCGCCGCTCGGGCGCGCGTTCGTCAACGACGGCGGGGACATCGCGCTCCACCTCCCCCCCGGCAGCGAGCTCACCCTCGGGATGGTCGGCGACCTCGCGCGCCTCGAGGCGGCGGGGACCCTCGTCGTCACCGCCGACGGACCGGTGCGGGGGGTGGCGACGAGCGGCGCCGGTGGACGCAGTCTCACGCTCGGTGTCGCGGACGCGGTCACGGTCCTCGCCAGCGGGGCGGCCCTCGCCGACGTCGCGGCGACCGTCATCGCCAACGCCGTCGACCTGCCGGGTCATCCGGCGATCGAGCGCCGTCCGGCGATCGCGGTCGATGCGGCGAGCGACCTCGGCGAGCGCCCGGTGACGGTCCTGGTCGGACCGCTCGGCGCCGACGAGGTCGGCGAGGCGCTCGAGCACGGGGCGGAGCGCGCCCGCCGGCTCGAGCGCGCCGGACTCGTCTCCGGCGCGGTGCTGAGCCTCGACCGTAGCCGCGTGGTCGTCGGGGCCGCGGCACCTAGGCTCCCGACCGGGGGTTGAGCGACGGCAGCGGGGGAGCGGGAGGGACGCGTGGCCGACGACGACTACCGCCTCGAGGCTCAGGTCGGGTTCCTGCTCCGCAAGGCGAACCAGCGTCACCGGGCGCTGTTCTCCCGGCTGATCCGTCCGCGTCTCGCGCCGACCCAGTTCGCGGCGCTCGCCACGCTCCACCGCCATGGTCCGCTCTCGCAGAACCGGCTCGGGCGGATCGCCGCGATGGACTCGGCGACCATCTTCGGGGTCGTGTCGCGGCTACTCGACCGAGGGCTCGTGGCCACCGAGCGTGATGCGCAGGACGCCCGCCTGAGCATCGTGTCGCTCACGCCCGAGGGGGAGCGGCTGATCGCGTCCCTGCTCCCGATGGCCCGGCGGGTCACGGCCGAGACCCTGGCTCCACTGGACGCGGGGGAGCGGCGGCTGCTCAGCCAGCTGCTCGAGCGCATCGCTGCCGACCCCGGACCGGGGGCCGGCTGACGTCCGGCCGAGGGCGCCGGGCGGCGCGCGTTGCCCCTCGGGCGGCCGGACGAGTAGCCTCGTTCGCATACGAGCGGACGGGCGTCCGGGTGGGAGCCCGGCCCCGTGGGGAGGCAACGACATGGCCGGTTCCGCCTTCCCGTCGGTCCTCGAGGTCGGCGGGGCATCCATCGAGGTCCGTGGCGCGTTCACCGTCGTCCACGACCTGACGCGCGAGCGGGGCCTCGTGCTCGAGCGACCCATCCGCCGCGTCGCCGCCCTCGCCGTCCTCGCCAACCCGTTCGCCGGCCGCTACGTCGCCGACCTCACGCCGCTGATCGATGCGGGGGAGGAGCTCGCGCGGCTGCTCGGCGCGCGGGCCGTGGCCGCCCTCGACGGCGCACCGGTCCACTCCTTCGGCAAGGGGGCCATCGTGGGGACCGACGGAGAGCTCGAGCACGCGGCCGCCGTGCTGCATCCGAAGTTCGGGGCGCCGTTGCGCGAGGTCTGCGGCGGCGGCAAGTCGCTGATCCCCTCCTCGAAGAAGCGGGGGGGACCGGGTGCGACGCTCGACGTGCCCCTGAACCACAAGGACGCCGCCTTCGTCCGGAGCCACTTCGACGCCCTCGAGGTCCGCGTCGTCGATGCACCGGCCCCCGACGAGCTCGTGGTCGCAGCCGTCGTCACCGACGGCGGCCGTCCACTCCCCCGCATCGGGGGACTCGAGGTCGACGACATCGTCGGCGAGGACGGGCTGCGCTGATGCCGGGGACGACGCTGCTGATCAACGCCGGCACGGTGCTCTCCGGACGGGTCGACGCGCCCCGGCTCGACGCCGACGCCGTGCTCGTCGTCGACGGTCGGATCGCGGCCATCGGTTCCACGGGGGACCTCGAGGCGCCGGAGGGGGCGAGCGTCGTCGACCTCGGGGGTGCCACGCTGGCACCGGGGCTCCACGACGACCACGTCCATCCGGTCCTCGGCGACTGGACGCCGCGTCAGCGCACCGTCGACTTCATCGACTCCTCGCTCCATGGTGGGGTCACGACGATGGTGTCCGCGGGCGAGCCGCACACGCCGGGACGCCCCACCGACCCGGCCGGCGTCAAGGCGCTGGCGATCCTCGCCCACCGCTCGTTCGCCAACGCCCGCCCCTCCGGCGTCAAGGTCCACGCCGGCGCGGTCCTGCTCGAGCCCGGGCTGACCGAGGACGACTTCGAGGAGATGGCTGCGGCCGGGGTCCGGCTCGTCGGCGAGATCGGCATCTCGGGCGTCAAGGACGCCGACGTCGCGGCCGGGATGACGCGCTGGGCGCAGGCGCGCGGGATGCGGGTCATGGTCCACACGGGCGGGGCCTCGATCCCCGGCTCCGGCGTCATCGGCGCCGACTTCGTGGTCGCGGTGCGGCCCGACGTCGCGGGGCACGTCAACGGCGGCCCGACGGCGCTGCCGCTCTCCGACGTCGAGCGCATCCTCGACGAGACCGACGCCCGCATCGAGCTCGTCCACAACGGCAACATCACGATGCTCGGTCGCATCGCCGCCATGGCGCGCGAGCGCGGCGAGCTCGACCGCGTGGTCGTCGGGACGGACAGCCCGGCCGGCTCCGGGGTCCAGCCGCTCGGGATCCTCCGGGTGATCGCCTCGATCGCCTCGCTCGGCGGGGTCGACGGGGCGATCGCCGTCGCGACCGCCACCGGGACGACCGCGGCGCTCCACGACCTCGACACGGGCGTGCTCGAGGTCGGCCGGGCCGGCGACCTCGTGGTCCTCGACGCGCCGCTCGGCTCGAGCGCGTCCGATGCGGTCGGGGCGCTCGCCATCGGGGACACGCCGGCCGTCGCCGTCGTCGTCATCGATGGCGAGCTCCGCGTCGTCAAGAGCCGCAACACGCCGCCCGCCGTGCGGACGGTCACGGTGACTTCAGGAGCCGGACGATGACGCGGGTGCTGAGGAACCTCCGGGGCGGCCAGTGGGTCGACGTCGCGGGGGGCGCGGCGGTCGACGTCACCGACCCG
>JBEAQO010000244.1:0-8146 GCA_041163825.1 Actinomycetota bacterium
AGCGGTCCGCAGGGCCCCGGAATGCGACGAACCCCGCCGGAGCGGGGTTCGCGCTCGACCGACACCGTCACGCTCACGCGATCAACGGACCGGTCCGGCTTCGGGGTCAGACGGGACGGACGTCGCTCGCCTGCAGGCCCTTCTGGCCCTGCGTCACCTCGAAGCTGACCTTCTGACCCTCGTCGAGGGACTTGTACCCCTCGGTCTGGATCGCGGAGAAGTGGACGAAGAGGTCGTCCCCGCCGTCGTCGGGCGAGATGAAGCCGTAGCCCTTGTCGGCGTTGAACCACTTGACGGTGCCCTGTGGCATGTTCCCATTCCTACCTGGCCACACCGGACGGAGGGTCTCAGAACGGTTCGGAGACGCGACGCCCCGACCGGGCGTGGTCCTCGCAGCGTAGCCGTCCGCGCCCGGTCGCGCCGTGCGCGATCCGGACGCCCCGGGGACGCGTGCGGGACCGCACCGGGTCGGGTCAGGACGGCGCGGGAGGGGCCCGGACCGCCCCAGGGCAGCGTCCCACCGGCCGATGGGGCCTACCCTCGGGGCCGCGCCCCGTCCGCGCCGCGGCCCGTTCCGGGGTCCGCTCGGACGGCGGGCCCCGGGAGGTCCGGGCCGCCGCAGCGGGTGCCGGAGGACGCCGAGCGTCGTGACCATCCCGACCGAGCGCATCCGCAACTTCTGCATCGTGGCCCACGTCGACCACGGCAAGTCGACGCTGGCCGACCGCATGCTGCAGCTGACCGGGCTCGTCGACGATCGACGCATGCGCGACCAGTACCTCGACCGGATGGACATCGAGCGCGAGCGCGGCATCACCATCAAGGCCCAGGCGGCGCGGCTGCCCTACCGCCCCCTCGGTGCGGCGGGCGACGAGTACCTGCTGAACCTCATCGACACGCCCGGCCACGTCGACTTCTCCTACGAGGTGTCGCGCGCCATCGATGCCTGCGAGGGTGCGGTCCTGCTCGTCGACGCCGCACAGGGCATGGAGGCGCAGACGATCGCGAACCTCTACCTCGCGGTCGATGCCGGGCTCGAGATCGTCCCCGTCATGAACAAGATCGACCTGCCGGCCGCGCGACCCGACGAGGTCGCCGAGGAGATCGTCGCGATCCTCGGCGGCTCCGCCGAGGACGTGCTTCGCATCAGCGCCAAGACGGGCGAGGGCGTCGAGGCCGTGCTCGACGCCATCGTCGACCGGGTCCCGCCGCCCGCGGGCCGCACCGAGGGCCCGACGCGGGCGCTCGTGTTCGACTCGATGTACGACGCGTACCGGGGAGCGCTCGTCTACTTCCGCGTCGTGGACGGGCGCATCGCGAAGGGGGACCGCATCCGTCTGATGGCGACCGGGTTCGAGGGCGAGGTCCTCGAGCTCGCGGTGTTCTCGCCGGACGAGACCCCGATCGCCGAGCTCGGGGTCGGTGAGGTCGGCATGCTCGCCGCGGCCATCCGTTCGGTCGACGACGCGAAGGTCGGCGACACGGTGACGCTGGCCGGCCGGGGGGCGCGCGACGTCGAGCCGCTGCCCGGCTACCGCGAGCCGCTCCCGATGGTGTTCTCGGGCCTCTACCCGATGGACGCCGACGACTACCCGGCGCTGCGCGACGCCCTCGAGCGCCTGCGGCTCAACGACGCGTCCTTCACGTTCGAGCCGGAGACCTCGGTCGCGCTCGGCTTCGGGTTCCGCTGCGGCTTCCTCGGGCTCCTGCACCTCGAGATCATCACCGAGCGCCTCGGCCGCGAGTTCGACCTGCCCCTGGTGACGACCGCACCGTCCGTGCGCTACCGCGTTCGCCTCGAGGGCCGCACCGACGAGTCCGGAGCCCCCGTCTGGATCGACGTGTCGAACCCCCAGGACCTCCCGGACGCCGGTCGTATCGAGGCGATCGCGGAGCCGATCGTCCTCGCCCGCATCCTGACCCCGTCCGCCTCGCTCGGGGCGATCATGCAGCTGTGCGAGGGACGGCGCGGCGTCCTCGATGCGATGGACTACCTCACGGCCGACCGGGTGGAGCTGCGCTACAGGCTCCCGCTCGGCAGCATCATCACCGATTTCTTCGACCAGCTGAAGTCCGTCAGCCGCGGCTACGCCTCGCTCGACTACGAGCTCGCGGGTGAGGCCGAGGCCGACCTCGTCCGTGTCGACGTCCTGCTCAACGGCGAACCCGTGGATGCGTTCAGCGCCATCGTGCACCGCGACGAGGCCTACGGCTTCGGGCGGGCGATGGTCGAGAAGCTCAAGGAGCTCATCCCTCGCCAGATGTTCGACGTCCCGGTGCAGGCGGCGATCGGCTCGCGGGTCATCGCGCGAGAGACCATCAAGGCCAAGCGCAAGGACGTGCTCGCCAAATGCTACGGCGGGGACATCACCCGCAAGCGCAAGCTGCTCGAGAAGCAGAAGGAGGGCAAGAAGCGCATGAAGTCCGTCGGTGCGGTCGAGGTCCCGCCCGAGGCCTTCGTGTCCGCCCTCCGGGTGGCGCGCGGTGACTGACCCGTCGTCCACGCCACCGCTCCCGCCGCCGTCCGCGCCGCCGTCCCCACCTCCCGCGGGCGGCGCGGACGCGCCGGACGTCCCGCCACCGCCCGGGAGCGGTGCGCCGGCGACGCCGGCGGAGAGCGACCTCTGGGTCTTCGCCCTGACCCCGCCCGTGCGCGCGCAGGAGGCGCTCCTCGCTGCCGGGCGTCTCGCCGCTCGCGGTGCGCTCGATCTCGAGGACGCCGCGATCGTGACCAACCGACGTGGCCGCGTGCGCATCACCCAGACCCGGGACATCAACCCGTCGCAGGGGGCGATCGGTGGCGCGTGGCTCGGCACGATCGCGGGGCTGTTCGCTGGCCTGCCGCTCGTCGGCGCGGCGATCGGCGCCGCCGCGGGCGGCCTCGTCGGGAAGCTCCGGGACTACGGCATCGACGACGACGCCATGCGTGCGCTCGGCCGGGAGCTCGGCGACGACGAGGGCGCGCTGTTCCTGCTCGTGCGCGATTGCCATCGGGTCCGGGCGCTGCACGAGGTCTCGCGCTTCCCGGGGCGCTTGGTGCGCTCGACCGCCGCGCCCGATGTCGTCGAGCTCGTCCAGGCGCGCCTCGCGGTCGACCCGTGGGACGGGTGAGCGCCCCCCCGCGTCGCTGGCTCGACGACCCGGTCGAGTCGGGGTCCCGGGCCGGCCACGGGCTCTACCTCCACGTCCCCTTCTGCTCGCACCGCTGCGGCTACTGCGACTTCGCGACCGTCGCGGTCGGCCGGGCACCGGACCCCGAGCCCTTCGCGCGCTACGTCGAGGCCCTCGCGACCGACCTCGCGCGCCAGGTCGCGAGCGCGGCACGGACCGGTCGCGCCCTGCCGGCGCTGACCTCCGTGTTCGTCGGTGGTGGGACGCCGAGCCTCCTCCCGCCGGTGCTGCTGACGCGTCTCATCGCGGCCGTGCGGGACGAGTGCGACCTCGCCCCCGATGCCGAGTGGACGGTCGAGGCGAACCCGGAGAGCGCGGATGCGGCCTTCATGGAGGCCCTCGTCGCCGGGGGTGTCGACCGCCTCTCGCTCGGGGCCCAGTCGTTCACCCCATCGGTGCTCACGACCCTGGAGCGTGGGCACGACGTGGCTGCCATCGAGCGCGCCGTCCTCGCCGCGCGCCGCGCGGGCATCGCGCGCGTCAGCGTCGACCTCATCCACGGTGCACCGGGCGAGCGCACCGAGGACTGGATCGACACCCTCCGGACCGTCGCGGCCCTCGCGGTCGACCACGTCTCCGCGTACGCGCTCGGCATCCACGCCGGCACCCCCTTCGGGCGCGCCGTCGCTGCCGGGACGATGCCTGCGCCGGACGACGACGTCGCACGCGAGCGCTTCGAGCTCGCGCGCGAACGCCTCGGCGCAGCCGGCTTCGAGCACTACGAGCTGTCGAACTGGGCCCGTGGGCCGGCGCTGCGCTCCCAGCACAACGTCCTCTACTGGCGCCACGGCGACTACCTCGGGGTCGGCGTCGGAGCCCACGCCCATCGTGACGGGCACCGTTGGTGGACGACGCGGTCCATCGAGCGCTACCTCGAGGCCGTCGAGGCCGGCGGATCGGGCTGGCCGGACGCACGGGACGCCGCCGGCCCGAACCGGGTGCTGGCGGGTGAGGAGCGGCTCAGCGACGATGAGCGCGCGACGGAGCGGCTGCTCCTCGGCCTGCGCCTGGCGGATGGGCTCCACCCGGCCGACGCGCCACCGATCGATCCGATCGCGCTCGAGGACGCGATGGCCGCCGGGCTCGTCGAGACCGCGTGCGGGCGGCTGCGGGCGACGAACGAGGGATGGTTCCTGCTCGACGAGGCGGTCGCGCGCCTGACCCCGTGACGCCCGACGCCCCGTGGTCGCGGGCGATCCGGTCGGGTCGCGCGAGGGTGCTGGGCGGTAGCGTCGCGGGTGGACACCGTCGCGCAGGGTGCGCGCGGCTCAGGAGATGCGCATGGGCGGCAACCTCGCCGACGTCTGGTTCCACCTCACCGACCTCGAGGTCGCGACCGGCAGCGGCGCGACGGTCACGACCGTCGACGGCACGGACTACCTCGATCTCTCGAGCGGCATCGGGGTCGTCAACACCGGTCACAGCCACCCTCGCGTCGTCGAGGCGATCCGCGAGCAGGCCGGACGCTTCATCCATGCGCAGGTCAACTGCTACACGCATGATCTGCTCGCGCCGCTCGCTGAGCGCCTCGCCGGCGTCACCCCCGTCGGCATCGAGTCGTTCTTCCTGACGAACTCCGGCGCGGAGGCGACCGAGGCCGCGGTCAAGCTCGCGAAGCAGGCGACCGGTCGACCCGGAACGGTCGTGTTCCAGGGTTCGTTCCACGGGCGCACGCACCTTACGATGGCGATGACCACGTCGAAGTCCGTCTATCGCGTCGGCTACGCGCCCCTTCCCTCGGGCGTGTTCGTCGCACCCTTCCCCTACACCTTCCTCACCGGTGAGGACGAGAGCGCCTCGGTCGCGCGCTGCCTCGCGGAGTTCGACCTGCTGCTCAAGACCCAGACGGCACCGAGCGAGGTCGCCTGCGTCGTGATCGAGCCGGTGCTCGGCGAGGGCGGGTACGTGCCCGCGCCGCGCGCCTTCCTCGAGGGTCTGCGCGAGCGCTGTGCCGCGCACGGCATCCTCTTCGTCGCCGACGAGGTCCAGACCGGGTTCGGCCGGACGGGAAGGATGTTCGCCGTCGAGCACCACGACCTCGAGCCCGACGTGCTGGTGATGGCCAAGGGCATCGCCTCGGGCTTCCCGATGTCCGGGGTCGGCGCCTCCGCCGAGCTGATGGCGCGCTGGCCGACCGGCTCGCACGGTGGCACCTACGGCGGCAACCCCATCGGCTGCGCGGCCGCGCTGGCGACCATCGACGTGCTGACGGCGCCGGGGTTCCTCGAGCACGCGGCGGCGATGGGCGAGCGCTTCCTCCTCGGGCTCGAGGCGGTGCGCGCCGAGCATCCGAGCGTCATCGGGGAGAACCGCGGGCTCGGCTGCATGCTCGCGACCGAGCTCGTCGATGGCGACGGAGGGCCGGACGCGGCCCGGACCGCGGCCGTCCTCACCCACCTGCTTCGCGAGGAGCGCGTCATCGCGATGAGCTGCGGTCCCTTCGGGTCGACCTTGCGCTGGATCCCGCCGCTCGTGGTCTCGGCCGATGAGGTCGACCACGCCACCGGCGCGCTCGGCCGAGCGCTCGCGGCGACGGCCTGAGGCGTCCGTCGCAGGTCGGCGCACGACTCAGGTCGTGCCGCAGTGCTCCAGCGCGCGGCGGACGAGCCGGGCGTGCCCGTCGCCCATCTCCCCGGTGGCGCCGTCGGAGATCGCCTCGGCGGGGGAGAGCCAGGCGAGGTCGAGGGCGTTCGCGGGTGGGACGCACTCCCCGTCGACGGGCACCACGTAGCCGAGCGCGACCGCATGCTGGCGTGGGTCATGGAAGCCGGTGCGCTCACGTTCCGGGAAGTACTCGGTCACCGTGAACGGCGCGACTCCGGCCGGAAGGCGCGGTCCGGCGTCCGGCCCGAGGTCCTTCGTGAGGTGGCGCCAGAGCGCCTCGCGCAGCGTCTCGCCGAGCAGCACGCGCCCGGACACGACCGAGCGGGAGACCGAGCCGTCCGGCTGGGCTCGGAGCAGCATGCCCACGCGTTCGACGCGCCCGAGGTGGTCGACCCGGACGGGGACCGCCTCGACGTAGACCATCGGGACCTGGGCCCGGACCTGCTCGAGCGAGTCGTCCCCGAGCCAGCCGGACCGCAGCTCGACGTCCGCCTCCACGCTGACCCCTCCTCGTTCGGTGCGCCATCCGGGGACCGGACCGGTCGCGTCAGTACAGGAACATCGGCTTGCCGGCCACCTGCCGCACCTTGGGACGGTAGGCGTCGGAGTCGTAGAGCGCGTCGATGTCGACGCGCTTCGCGCCCTCCCGAGTGACGGTGATGGGCACGTTGGTGTAGGTGCCGGAGCGCAGGGCGACCATCCGCCCTCCCTGTCCATCGACCGCGAGGTCCGCTGCCATGACGGCGTAGTTCGTCGCCACCATGAGGTCGAGCGAGTCCGGACGCCCGGAGCGCATCAGGTAGCCGAGGTTCTGGGCGATGATGTCCTGCCCGGTGAGCTCCTTGAGGTACTCGCCGGTGGTCTCCCCGATGCCGCCGAGCTTGCGATGGCCGTACGCGTCCTCCTCGCCCGAGAGGTGGACGGCACCGTCGATGACGGTCGCTCCCTCCGAGACCGTGACCATGGCGTAGTTCGACGGGTTCCTTCGCTTGTCCTCCATCAACAGGGCGGCGAGCCGCTCCGGGTCGTAGGGGACCTCGGAGATGATCGCGCGGTCGACCGAGGCGAGGTAGGCGGAGATGAGCGAGGTCTCGCCGGAGTAGCGGCCGAAGAGCTCGACGACCGCGATGCGTTCGTGCGAACCCGTCGAGGTGCGAAGCTGGTGGATGAACTCGACGCTCCGCGTCACCGCGGTGGAGAACCCGATGCAGTAATCGGTGCCGTGGACGTCGTTGTCCATCGTCTTCGGGATGGCGATGACCGGGACCTGCTCCTCATGGAGCCGCAGGGCGTAGGAGAGGGTGTCGTCCCCGCCGATGGCGATCAGGGCGTCGAGGTTCAGGTGCTCGATCACGCGCAGGACATGGTCGGTCAGGTCGAAGGGGCCCTCGCCGACGACCGTCCTCGCGAGGAAGGCCGGGAGCTCCTTGGCGCGCACCCGCTGCGGGTTCGTGCGGGAGGTGTGCAGGAACGTCCCGCCGGTGCGGTCGATGGTGCGAACGACCTCGAGGTCGAGCGGGATCGTGCAGCGCGCGGCCGACGTGGGGTCGTCGGGGTCGAACTCGAGGAGTCCTCCCCAGCCGCGTCGGAGACCGAGCACCTCGTGGCCGTCGTGGATGACCCGATCGACGACCGCCTTGATGCAGGGGTTGAGCCCCGGGACGTCACCGCCGCCGGTGAGGATGCCGATGCGCACCAGTCGCTCCAGGTCCGGACCCGAGGGCCGGGGCCGACGGTCGGCCCCAGGTCCGCAGTGTCGCAGGGCCGCGCCTCGAACGCGACCCGTGGGGGCAGCGCCGTGCGCGGGAACCGATCGTCCCCGGACGCGCGAACGCCCCGGGCGCCCTTGCGGGCCCACCGGGGCGTCGCGGCAGGTGCGCCCTTCCGGACAGCGCACCCGCGGCCGGGAGCGCGGCCCCTCGCGGGGCCGCCTCCGGCCGGCCGACCCGTCCGCGTCCGAGCGCGGTGCGTGCCGACCTGGCGGAGCAGCCTTCCCCGACCCTCTCGAGCCGGCGGCGCTCACGCCCGGCGGTGCTCCGACCTCCTCGGGGGAGGTGGGACCGGCGATCCGCCCCGTGCCACCGGCCCTCCGAGGAGGACCGGTGATCCGGCGCGGCGCCCGGACGGTCTCGCGACCGCCCATCCGCCCGCACGGTGCCGCTGCGGCGGTCCGTGCGATCCGGCGCACCCGGGACAGCGGTGCGCGGACCCCAGGGTGTCGGACCTCTCGATCCGTCCACCCGGTGGTCGGCGTCCCCGTGAGGAGCGCGTCCCCCCGCGGTGCTCGATCGGCCGATCGGCGCCGCGGCGGTGGGCCTCCCGGCCCTCCACCTCCGTCCCGACACCCTGTCCGGTGGCGGTCCGTCCCGTC
>JBEAQO010000245.1:0-8689 GCA_041163825.1 Actinomycetota bacterium
CTGACGATGCGCGGAGGCGACGTCTACCGCCATGCGGTGGTCCGGATGACGGAGGCCTCCACCGAGGTCCTCGAGCGGGCCGGGCTCACCGTCGCCGACGTCGATCTCGTCGTCGCGCACCAGGCGAACCGCAGGATCCTCGAGGCGGTGGCCCAACGGCTCGGGGTCCCGGACGATCGCTGCCACCTCACGGTCCAGGACCACGGGAACACCTCGGCCGCCTCCATCCCGCTCGCCCTCGAGGACGCGCGAGCACGCGGACGACTGGTCGGGGGTGAGCGGGTCCTCCTGACGGCGTTCGGGGCGGGCCTGACCTGGGCCGCCTGCCTGGTGCGATGGTCGGGTCCCGACGACGGCGCGGCGGTGCGCGCGTGAGCGCCACGGCACCGGCGCGTGTCGCCATCGTCTCGGGAGCGACCGGCACCATCGGCGCGGCGATCTCGCGCCGGCTCGTGGCGGCCGGTCATCATGTCGTCGTCGGGTACCGCACCGACCCCGCGGCCGCCGAGCGGCTGGTCGACGAGCTCGGCTCGGCGACGTCGGTCCGGCTCGACGTGACGGACGAGGGCAGCGTCGCGGCGTGCCTGGACGTCGCCCAAGAGCTCGGGACCATCGAGGTGGTCGTCGCGAACGCCGGCGCGACGGCGGACGACCTCGTGGCCCGGCTCTCGCGCGAGCGCCTCGACGCCTGCCTCGACGTCAACCTCGGAGGGGCGTTCCTCCTGACCAAGGCCGCACTCCGGCCGATGCTGCGCCGACGGCACGGCCGTATCGTGCTGGTCTCCTCGATCGTCGCGCTGCGGGGCAACGCCGGCCAGGCCGCCTACGCAGCAGCGAAGGCGGCGCAGATCGGACTCGCGCGCTCGCTGGCGCGCGAGGTCGCGGGCCGTGGCATCACCGTCAACGTCGTCGCGCCGGGCTTCGTCGAGAGCGCAATGACCGATGGGCTGCCCGAGGCGGCGCGCGCGGCACTCGTCGCGATGGCACCCATCGGTCGCGCGGTCCGGCCGGAGGAGGTCGCCGAGGCCGTGGCGTTCCTCGCCGCGCCCGGGGCATCGGCGATCACCGGGGTCGTGCTGCCGATCGACGGTGGTGCGGCCATCTGACGGCGGGTGCCCGGCGGGTGCGCGGACCTCGAGCGGCGGGAACGGAGCGGCGGGGACGGAGCAGTCGGAACGGAGCAGTTCGAACGGAGCAGGCAGCGAGGACGGACCGTCCGGGACCCCGGCGGCCGAGCGGACCACGAGGAGGATGCACGATGAGCGATGACCTGATGGCGATCTTCACGGAGCTCTTGACCACCGACTTCGGTGTGGCCGCGGACGACGTCCGTGCCGACGCGAGCTTCGAGGCGCTCGGCCTGGACTCCCTCGACGTCGTGGAGCTCACGCTCGCACTCGAGGACCGCACGGGTGTCAAGCTCGGCGACGAGGACCTCGAGCGGGTGCGGACGGTGCAGGACGCCATCGACAAGGTCCGGGAGCAGCAGGCGTGAGCCACGACCGGAACACGGCACGGGCGGTGCACCGGGACGTCGTCATCACCGGGATGGGGGCGATCACGCCGGCCGGACGCGGGGTCGAGGCGACGTGGCAGGGCGTGCTCGCTGGGCGCTCGTGCGCACGCCAGGACGAGCGTCTCGCGGCGGCGGGGGCGACCGTCGCCGTGTCCTGCCGGGCCCCGGAGCTCGACCCGGATGCGGAGCTCGGGCGCGGCTCCGCGCGTCGGTTGGACCGCTTCACCCACCTCGCGCTCGTCGCGATGCGTGAGGCGATCGCCCAGGCCCGGCTCGTCGGTGACGACCCTGACGTGGTCACGGCGGTCGACCCCGACCGCATCGGCGTGGTCATCGGTTCGGGCATCGGGGGCGCGGAGAGCTGGGAGGACGAGTACGCGAGGCTGACCGCGCAGGGGCCCGGCAGGGTCAGCGCGCTGTTCGTGCCGCGCATGCTCTCGAACACCGCGGCCGGGACCATCGCGATCCGCACGCACGCACGCGGACCGAACCTCACGGTCAACACCGCGTGCGCTGCCGGCGCGAGCGCCATCCATGTCGGCCGGGACCTGCTCGCCGCCGGCGCGGCGGACGTCGTCATCGCCGGCGGGGTCGAGGCCGGCATCACGACGATCGCCATCAGCGCCTTCGCGCAGATGGGCGCGCTCTCGACGAACCCGGACGCGGCGTCGGCGTGCCGGCCGTTCGACGTCGACCGCGACGGCTTCGTGATGGGGGAGGGGGCCGGACTGGTCGTGCTCGAACGCGCGGAGGACGCGCGCGTGCGTGGGGTCGACGCGCTCGCCCGGCTGGCCGGATGCGGCGCGTCTGCCGACGCCTTCCATGCGACCGCTCCCCCCGACGACGGGGGGGGCGCCGCGCTCGCGATGCGGCGTGCCCTCGAGGACGCCGGCATCGACCCGACCGCGATCGGGCATCACAACGCGCACGGCACCTCCACGCCGCTCAACGACCGAGCCGAGGCCCTCGCCCTGCGCTCCGTGTTCGGCGCGCACACCGACCGCATCGCCGTGACGTCCACGAAGGGCGTGACCGGCCACCTCCTCGGGGCGGCCGGCTCGGTCGAGGCCATCCTCGCGGTCCGCGCCCTGCGGGAGGGCCGCGTGCCGCCGACGGCGAACCTGACGGTCCAGGACCCCGACATCGCCCTCGACGTCGTCCACGGTGCGCCCCGCGCGGTCGACCTGGATGCCGTGATGAGCGTCTCGATGGGCTTCGGGGGGCAGAACGCGGCGCTCGTGCTGGCGCGGGCGGACTGAGGTGGAGGCGCTGGCCAGCGAGGCGCCCGGCGTCGAGCCGGGCATGCTCACCCCACCCGACGCGGCCCGGGCGCGGCTCGAGCGGCTGCTCGATCCGGGGAGCCTCGTCGAGCTCGGCTCCGCGCGCGAGCATCGAGCGAGCGCGTTCGGGCTGGCCGCTCGACGCCCCCCGGGGGACGGGGTCGTCGCGGGTGTCGCCTCGATCGACGCCCGTCCGGTCCACGTCTACGCCCAGGACCGCCACGTGCTCGGGGGTTCGCTCGGCGAGGAGCACGCGGACCGGATCGCGAGCACGATCCAGGGCGCGGTGCGGGGGGGCACCCCCGTCATCGGCATCAACGACTCGGGCGGTGCGCGCATCCAGGAGGGAGTGGCAGCGCTCGACGGGTACGGGCGGGTCTTCCGTGCGAACGTCGCGGCCTCCGGCCGCGTGCCGCAGCTGGCGCTCGTCCTCGGTCCCTGCGCCGGTGGCGCGGTCTACTCGCCGGCGCTCATGGACTTCACGATCATGAGCGATGCGGCGACGATGTTCCTGACGGGTCCGCGGGTGGTCCAGTCCGTCACCGGCGAGGAGGTCGACGCACGCTCGCTCGGCGGACCCGAGGTGCACTCGGCGCGCACCGGCAGCGCGCATCTCGTCGCGCGGGACGACGACCATGCCTTCGACCTCGCACGCGACCTGCTCGCCCTCCTCCCACCGTCCGCCTGGGCGCCGGTCCCCGTCCTCGACGCCGAGGCACCGCCCGATGTCGACCTGCGTGCCCTCGTTCCCACCGACCCGCGAGCCGCCTACGACGTGCGCGCGGTGGTCCGCGGCCTCCTCGATGGTGGACGCTTCCTCGAGCTCCAGGCGAGCTGGGCCAGGAACCTCGTCATCGGGTTCGGTCGCATGGACGGACGCACGGTCGGCATCGTCGCGAACCAACCGGACTGGCTGGCGGGGGTGCTCGATGCGACCGCGAGCGAGAAGGGTGCGCGGTTCGTGCGCACCTGCGACGCGTTCGGCATCCCGCTCGTCGTGCTCGTCGATGTCCCCGGGTTCCTGCCCGGCACGTCGCAGGAGCGAGGTGGCGTGATCCGCCGTGGCGCGAAGCTCCTGCATGCTTTCACGAGCGCGACGGTGCCGCGGGTGTCGGTGGTGCTGCGCAAGGCGTACGGCGGCGCCTACATCGTGATGAACTCGCGCAGCATCGGTGCGGACGCGGTGCTCGCATGGCCGACGGCGGAGCTCGCGGTGCTCGGGGCCGAGGGTGCGGCCGACGTGGTCTTCCGCCGTGAGCTCTCGGAGCATCCGGAGCGCCGCGAGGACCTGCTCGAGGAGTACCGCCGCGAGGCGATGGCGGTCGGGGTCGCGGCTCGGCGGGGCAGCGTCCACGAGATCATCGAGCCGGACACCACGGCCTCCGCCCTACGCTCGTTGCTCGCGGCCTTCAGCGGCGGCGAGCCACGGGGCTTCGTGCACGACAACCTGCCGCAGTGAGGGAACCGTGACCGACCGAGCACACCGGGTCCCGGCGGGGCGGACCGAGCGCGATGACGTGGCGCCACGCCGCGCTCGGCCGGCCTGGGAGGTGCCGCGCGCCCAGCTCGCGCTCGGACGGCTCCTGCGTCCGCTGGTCGCGCGCTGGCTCCGCCTCGAGGTCGATGGGCGCGACAACGTCCCCGAGGTGGGACCGGTCCTGCTCGCCGCGACCCACCGCTCCCACGCCGACTCGATGGCGATCGGCGCGGCGCTCGACCGCCCGGTCCACTTCCTCGGTGACGTGCGCCTGACCCGCTGGCCCGTGGTCGGTCGGACCCTGCCGTCGTTCGGGATGGTGCCGATCGCGCGGGGCGAGCGGGATGCGACGACCCTCCGTCGCGTCGCGGAGCTGCTGACGGGCACGGGCGCCTGCCTCGTCGTCTACCCCGAGGGGACAAGGAGCCGCGACGGGCGGGTCCATCGCCTCCGTGGCGGACTCGCTCGGATCGCCGCGGCGACCGCGTCGCCGGTCGTTCCGGTCGCGGTCATCGGGACCGAGCGAGCGTGGCCCATCGGGCGTCCTCCACGTCTGCGAGGAGCCCGGGCACGCGTGCGCTTCGGGCCGTCGCTCCCGGCCCCCGCGCCCCATGCCGCCGATCGGCGGGCGTTCTCGGAGCGGCTGCAGGCGGAGCTCGTCGCGCTCGCCGGGACGACCGCGGCGGCGTCCCTGGCGCCCATCCGTGGTCGGTCCGAGGCATGAGCGCGCCCGATCCGGTCGTCGGCTGCGATGTCGTCGCGGTGGACCGCATCGCGCGGCTCGTGGCGCGGGGCTCCGGGTCGGCCTCCCGGGTGTTCTCGGAGACGGAGCTCGCGGACGCGACGCGCGGAGGGGTCGGTCTCGATTCGCAGGTCGCGGCGGAGCGGCTCGCTGCGCGGTTCGCGGCCAAGGAGGCGACCCGCAAGGCGCTCGGGGGTCGCGGGCCGGGGCTCGCCGCGATCGAGGTCCGGACCGCCGAGGACGGCGGGCCGAGCATCATCGTCGCCGGACTGCCGACCTCCTTCGCGTGCTCGCTCTCCCACGATGGCGGCGTCGCGATGGCGGTGGTCCTGGGGCCGCGCGCCGAGGCCGAGCGTCTCCTCGGTGCCCTCGGGTGGCGTGACGGTGACGGTGATGAGGACCGGGCCCGCATCGAGGACGGTGGTGACGCCACCGATGCTGGCTCAGACGGAGGAGGGTGAGCGATGCTGCTCGAGGGACGACGGATCCTCATCACCGGGGTGCTCGACACCCGCTCGATCGCGTTCCACGTCGCGCGCTGCGCGCAGGAGCAGGGTGCCGAGCTGGTCCTGACCGGATTCGGACGCGGACGCCGGCTCACGGAACGCGCTGCGACGCGCCTGCCCCATCCGGTGGAGGTGCTCGAGCTCGATGCGACCTCGGAGGAGGACCTGGCCGCGCTCGCCGCGGACCTGGATCGACGCTGGAGCGCGCTCGACGGGGTGCTCCATGCGGTGGCGTTCGCACCGGCGACGGCGCTCGGTGGGGCGTTCCTCTCGGCGCCGTGGGAGGACGTCGCGACCGCGGTGCGGGTATCGACCTACACGCTCGTCGCGATGGGCCGCGCGCTCTCGCCGCTGCTCGCCCGCGGTCGCGCGCCGTCCATCGTGGGGCTCGACTTCGATGCGTCGGTCGCGTGGCCGGGCTACGACTGGATGGGGGTCGCCAAGGCCGGACTGGAGTCGGCCTCCCGCTACCTCGCCCGTGACCTCGGACCGTCCGGCATCCGCGTCAACCTGGTCGCCGCCGGACCGCTGCACACCATCGCGGCGCACGGGGTCGCCGGCTTCGAGACCTTCGAGCCGGTCTGGCAGGAGCGTGCGCCCTTGGGCTGGGATGCGCGCGACCCGGGGCCGGTGGCACGGACGGTGTGCGCCCTGCTGTCACCGTGGTTCGAGGGCGTGACCGGGGAGATCGTCCACTGCGACGGCGGCGTGCACGCGGTCGGCGCCGGGATGCCCGACCCGCTCAGTCCTCGTCCGACGACCTGACCGCGAGCACGGGGCACTCGGCGTGCATCAGCACGTCCTGCGCGTTGGAGCCGAGGACGAGCTTGCCGACCGGCGAGCGCCGGCGGTAGCCGATCACGATGAGCTCGCCGTCGTGCTCGGCCGCCGCGGCGACCAGGTCCTCGGCCGGGCTGTTGCCCCGGGCGTACTCGATCAGCCGGAAGCGGACGCCGCGCTCGGAGAGGTCGGTCTCGAGCGCCGCGAACTCCTCGCGGTACGCGAGCACCGTCTCGAGCTCGTCGCGCTCGCCGCCCTTGAGCGAGTGGACGACGACGAGCTCCGCATCACGAAGCCGTGCCTCCTGGACGGCGCGGTCGAGCGCCGCGCGGCCCTCGGACGCGCGGGTGAAGCCGACGATGATGGCCATCGGTGGGTCCCCTCCGCTGTCGAACCGTCGGGCGGTGGTGCGCCGCCGCTGCGACGGTCCGCTCCGTTCGCCGGGTCCCCGCCCGGCGCCCGCGCCATCCTAGGCAGGTCCGGTGTCGCCCGTCGTGGGGTCGTCCGTGGCGCCGTCGTCCGCAGCGGCCTCGGTCGCCGCGTCGTCGCGGTGGTCCGTCGCGGGCCCGGAGCCGTCGCGCGCCCGGAGGCGCTGGAGGGCGGCGAGGCCGGCGAGCGCGACAGCGAGCGCGATCCAGTTGTTGCGCGAGAGCCCCGCGTAGCGCTCGACCGTGTCGATGCGCAGCGTCTCGATCCACGCGCGGCCGATGCCGTAGCCGATGAGGTAGGCGAGCATCAGCCCGCCCCTCGGCAGTCGACCCCGCCGCTCGAGGCGCAGGAGCGCCAGCACGAGGGCCGTGTTCCACAGCGACTCGTAGAGGAACGTGGGGTGGAAGGTCTCCGCGTCGGCGAAGTCGCGGCGCCGGTAGGGCGCCTCGACCGCGAGCGCCCACGGCAGGTCGGTCGGGCGGCCGTAGAGCTCCTGGTTGAAGAAGTTGCCCCAACGGCCGATCGCCTGCGCGAGCGGCAGCGCCGGCGCGATCGCGTCCGCGAAGCGCGCGATGTCGCCGCCGCCGCGGGACACGACCACGAGGACGGCGAGCGTGCCCCCGGTGAGCCCGCCGAAGAAGGTGAGTCCGCCCTGCCAGATCGCGAGGATGTCCTGGGGCCGGTCGAGGAAGTCGTCGAGCCGGGGCAGGACGTAGCCGATGCGGGCGCCGAGGAAGCCGCCGAGCAGCGCCGCGATCCCGGCGCGCTCCGCGAGCGTCGCGTCACCGCCGGCCGCGGCGTAGCGACGCACCGTCCAGGTCAGGGCGAGGTAGGCCCCGAGCGCGATGAGGACCCCGTAGAGCCGGACGTCGAGCGGTCCGAGCTCGAACCCGCCGACGGGCGGGGGCGGGATGACGGCGAGCGTGCGCGGCACCACACGGGCCTCCTCGGGGCGGGCGGCGGGGGGGCGGACCGCGGGGACGCTAGCGGCCGCCACGAACCGGTCCGTCCAACGCGCGCGCTCGTGCGTCGAGCGCACGAAGCGCCGATGGGGTTCGGCGTGGCGCCACGGCAGCGGCCACACTCCTCCGATGACCGCCGCAACGACGTCCGCCCCGGCCGCGCCCAGCGCGGTCGTCGCGCGTGCGTCGGACGGTCCCGGCGTCGGCCTGCGTGCCGCGCGCCCCGAGCTCCTCGCCGGGCTCCTCCTCGGCCTGCTCCTCCTGTGACGCCGCGGCGCCGTCCGACCCACTGACGGCGACCGCGGAGGCAGGACCGGGAGCACGCGACGACCACCACGATGCCGCGCTCGCGGCGAGGAGCGAACCCCCATGGCCGATCCGGTCGATCAGCAGGCGCTCTCCGAGGCCCTCGCGGGCCTGGAGGACCGCGTCACCATCTTCGACACGACCCTGCGCGACGGCGAGCAGTCGCCGGGCATCTCGCTGGATGCGCGCGAGAAGGTCGAGATCGCCGAGCAGCTCGCTCGGCTCAACGTGGACGTCATCGAGGCCGGTTTCCCGATCGCCTCGGCGGGCGACTTCGATGCGGTCAGGGCCGTCGCCGGGACCGTCGGGACCGCACCGCGGCTCGCCGCCGGTCCGGGCGGCTCCGAGGGCGAGACCGACCGGCGCGACCCGCCGGTCATCGCCGCGCTCGCGCGCGCCATGGACAAGGACATCGAGTCGGCCGCGCGCTCGCTCGAGCCCGCCGACCGCTTCCGCATCCACACGTTCCTGTCGACCTCCGACATCCACCGCAAGTACATGCTCGAGGCCACGGAGGACGAGATCCTCGAGCAGGCGGTGCGTGCGGTCCAGCTCGCGCGCACGTTCACTGACGACGTCGAGTTCTCCCCGCAGGACGCGACCCGCACCGACTTCCCGTTCCTCGTCGACATCGTCGCCGCGGTCGTCGAGGCCGGCGCGACGACCGTCAACATCCCCGACACCGTCGGTT
>JBEAQO010000246.1:0-4095 GCA_041163825.1 Actinomycetota bacterium
TCGTGCTCGAGCTCACCAACGTCGGTGACGGCGACGACGCGCTCGTCGCCGTCGAGACCGACGCGGCGCTCGCCGTCGAGCTGCACCTCACCGAGGTCCGCGACGGTCGCGCGACGATGCGACTGCTCGAGCAGGTCGACCTGGCCGCCGGTTCGACGGTGCGCTTCCGACCCGGCGGACTGCACCTGATGATGGTCGTCCCGGACGAGCGTGTCGTCGTCGGCGCTACCATCCCCCTGCTGCTGCGCTTCGAACGCTCCCCGGACATCGTCGTGGAGGCCGAGGTCGTCGAGCTGCTCGACCTGGTCGAGGGTGACCCCGCGGGCTGAGCCCGCCCGATCCCGTGGCGGCGAGCACGAGGAGACCGACGTGGGCACCCTGGCGGCGGGGCCGGGCGCGGGGCGACGCGGCCCGCGCACCATGACGCGCCCCACGCGGCTCGTGGCCTCGCTCGCCCTTTCGCTGCTGGTCGCCCTGCCGGTGGCCGGCTGCGGACCGGCCGGCCCGACGGCCACGTCCGCCGTCGGACTCGCGCCCCAGCCGGACGGGTGGCGCGGCCTCCCGCTCGCACGCGAGCGGCAGCTCCCCGACGTCGCGCTGCTCGCCACCGACGGGTCCCCCGTCGTGCCCGCGCGCGACCTGGTCGGCCGACCGACCCTCGTCTTCTTCGGCTACACCAGCTGCCCGGACATCTGCCCCGTCCACCTCGCCACGCTGTCCTCGGCCATGCGTGAGTCCCGCGTCGACCATGACCGTGTCCGCGTCGTCTTCATCACCGTCGACCCCGAGCGCGACACGCCCGAGCGCATCGAGGAGTTCCTCGCCCACTTCGACCGGCGCATCCTCGGCCTGACCGGGGAGCGGGCCGCCATCGAGGAGGCCCTCGCCGTGCTCGACCTGCCGCCCGCGACCGTCGACGGTGAGGATCCGCGGGGCGGCGGGGACCTGATCGGCCATCCGGCCCAGATCATCGGCTTCGACGCCGAGGGTCGAGCGCGCCGGGTCTGGCCGTTCGGTGCCCGACGGGCGGACTGGGTGGTGGACCTGCCCCGCATCGTGGCGGAGTGGTCATGAACGTCGCCTGGTGGTGCTCGGCGACACCGGGGCAGGTCTGGGTCTGGCGCTACACGCCGATCGTCGGGGTCTGGCTCGCCGCGCTGGCGCTGGGCCTCGGGTTCCTCGCCGCGCACCGGCGGGCCGGCGTCCGACCGGCGCGCCGCGACACCGTGCGCTTCTCGCTCGGGGTCATCGCGATCGTCGCGGTGTCGGAGTGGCCCATCGGCCAGCTCGGGACCGGCTACCTCGCGACGGTGGGCGTCGCGCGCTGGGTGACGATCACGTTCGTGGCCGCACCGCTCATCGTCACGGCGATCCCGACCGTCGTGCTCGACCGACTGCTCCCGGTCGACGGCGCTGGTGGCCGGCGGCTCGCCGCGGTGACGCGCTGGCCGACGGCGCTCGTGCTGTTCAACGTCGTGCTCCTCGCGAGCCACCTTCCGCTGACCATCGACTCGCTGAAGACCTCGCAGCTCGGTTCGTTCGCGGTCGACGTCGCGCACCTCACGGTCGCGCTGGTGTGGTGGTGGCCGGCGCTGCGGCGCGAGCCCGACCGTGGAGCGCTCGGCGAGCCGGCGCGGGCGTTCTACCTCTTCGCCTCCAGCGTCCTGATGTTCGTGCCGGCCGCCTTCCTGACCTTCTCCCCGCTGCCGCTCTACGGGCTCTACGAACTCGCACCGCCCCTCTGGCTCGGCTACGACGCCATCGCCGACCAGCAGCTCGCCGGCATCACGATGAACGTCGTCGGCGGCCTGGTGCTGTGGGTGGTCATCGGTGTGCTGTTCCTCGGGTGGGCCGCCCAGCAGGCCGAGCTCGACGCCGCGGAGCGCCGGGCGCGAGGGAGGCGGCTGCTCAGTCCTCCAGCGGATCGCCCGGGATCGGACGCCCCGCCGCGATGAGCGCCGACGCCTCCTCCGGGTCCATCCCGACCGGGAGTCGCGAGCGAACGACGCGGACCGGGGTGCCGACCGCGATCGAGAACGGCGGCACGTCCCGGTCGACCAGCGTCTGGCTGCCGATGACGCTGCCCGCACCGACGTCAGCGCCACGCAGCACCGTCGCCTTCTCGCCGATCCAGACGTCACGACCGATCCGGACGGGTGCGGTGACGATGCCCTGGTCCTTGATGGGCAGGTCGAGCCGGTCGAAGCGGTGGTCGAAGTCGCACACGTAGACGGCATCGGCGATCAGGCTCGCCTCACCGATCTCGACGTCGAGGTGGGCGCTGATGGCGTTGCCCTGGCCGAGGACGACCTTCGCGCCGAGCGCCAGGCGTCCCTCGTGGGCACGCAGCCGGTTGCGATCGCCGATCCAGCACCACGGCCCGAGCACGAGGCGCCCCCGTCCGCGCGGCGCGGTGAGCTCGAGGTCGCGGCCGAGGAAGACCATCCCCTGCACGACGAGCTCGGTCCCGTCGAGCGCCGCGCGCATCCGGCGCAGCAGGAGCCTGCGGTAGCCGGCGAGGTGCCCGCGCGAGAGCATCCGGCGCTCGACCGCGAAGCGGATCGCACGGCGCCAGCCCCAGCGCGGGTACGCGAGGGGCAGCGGCGGCCGAGCCCGCAGGGGTCCGAGCGCCCGACCGCCATCGAGGTCGGCAGCGAACCTCGCCGCGCGGCGCAACCCCTCGCGCGCGGTCTCGGACGCGACCAGCAGGTCCCGACGGGCCGCGAGGAGCTCGGTGACCGCCTCCTCGAGGGCGTCGGGGTCATCGACGAGTCGGGCGACCCGCTCGTGATCGTCGCTCACGATGGTCCGGCCGTCCCCTCCACGACCCGCTCGCCCTCGGCCACCCGAGCGGGCTCCCGGCCGGCGCGCAGGATCAGGTTGTAGAACAGCGGTGCGGGGACGATGCCCACGAGCGCCTCGTCGAGGCGGGAGAGCGCGCGGTAGGCGCCGTAGACGCCGTTCGCCCAGCGCGCACCGAGCACGCCATCGGCGACCGACCCCTCGATCGTGCGCGCGGCCCAACCGAGCCAGTTCGCCGTCAGTTCCTCGGTGACCACGCGCACGTCTCGGAAGCCGGCGAGCCGAGCGGCGTGCTCGACATCGCGCGGCCGGAACACGTGCAGATCGACCTCCTGCTCGAGCCCGGCGAGCGCGAGCTCGTCCTCACCGGCGCCGCGCTCGGCCAGGCTCGCCCGTCGCAGGTGACGCAGCGGTGGCAGCGCCGTCACCGCGCGCAACCCCCTCCATGCCGCGCGCTTGACGACGCGAGCGATGCGGTCCCCGAGCTCGGTGGGCTCCCCCGCGATCACGAGCGTGCCGCCGGGGGCGAGGACGCGGTGCATCTCGGTGAGCGCGAGCGCGGGGATGGGGAGGTGGTGCAGGAAGGCGTGGCCGATGACGAGGTCGAAGCTGCCATCCGGGTAGGGCAGTGCCTCGGCATCGCCGGCCCGCGTCACCACCTCGAGTCCATGGACGCGCGCGTTCGCGGCGCAGACCTCGAGCATGGCCGGCGAGATGTCGGTCGCGTGCAGCTCGGCGTCCTCCAGGAGACCGGCGAGCGCGAGGTTGATGAGGAAGAACCCGGTGCCCGCGCCGACCTCGAGCACGCGTCCGAACGTCTCGCCCTCGTCGACGACCTTGCGGAAGCGCTCGCGGGCGTAGGAGATGCAGCGCTCGTCGTAGGAGATCGAGAACTTGTCCTCGTACGTCCGCGCCTCGTAGTCGTGGTAGGCGCGCTGCTTGGCCTTGATGTCGAGCGCCGCCGGCTCGGGCCGCGCCGGTGCCGGCGGCGTCGGCCGCTCGAGCGCACTCATCGTCCGTCGAAGACGGCCACACCGGGACCGTCGGCGAGGAAGCTCGCGATGCCGGTGCGCGCGTCCGCCGTCGCGAAGGCGGCGGCGAAGAGCTCCCGCTCGAGCGCGAGCGCCTCGGCGAGCGGCAGCTCGATGCCCTCATCGAGGGCACGCTTGGCGAGGGCCGTCGAGGCGGGTCCGGCGGCGTAGCGCGCCGCGGCCGCCCTCGCGGCGGCGAGGACGTCGTCGACCGGGTGCACCGCATCGACGAGCCCGATGCGCTCGGCCTCGACCATGTCGA
>JBEAQO010000247.1:0-6462 GCA_041163825.1 Actinomycetota bacterium
CGGAGGCCATCCGCCGCGGCATCCTCGACGGGCTCGACGCGGCCGAGCTCGCGGGCGTCGCGGCGCTGCTCCTCCACGTCCCGCGGCGGAGCGAGACCAGCGCCCGTGATGAGATCCCGACGGCCGGCCTGCTCGGGGCCGTGGAGGCGCTGCGCGCCGTCGCCGAGGAGCTGCGGGAGCGCGAGCGAGCCGCCGGGCTGCGACCGCTGCGCGAGCTCGACGCCGGGTTCGTCGCCGCGGCCTGGCGGTGGGCGAACGGGCTCGACCTCGACGAGAGCCTCGGCGGCCTGGAGCTGACCGGTGGGGACTTCGTGCGCGACGTGAAGCAGGCCGTCGACCTCCTGGGCCAGATCGGCGGGGTGACGGGCGGCGCGCTGCGGTCGTGCGCGGAGGCCGCGGTCGATGCGCTCCGGCGCGGCATCGTCGAGGCCTAGCATCCCGTTCGGTCCGGCCGTCGGTCCGGACGGCGGCGCGACGTCCCGGAGGACCGCGGTGGAGCACCCGCTCGGAACCCCACTGGTCATCGCGAACCCCTGGGCCGGTCGCCGTGACGCGTCGATCCTCGACCGGCTCCGCGCGGCCCTCGAGGCCAAGGGGGTCCGGCACGAGGTCGTCGTCACGGACCGTGCCGGAGCCGCGACCGAGCTCGCCGAGCGCGCGATCGACGCCGGACGTCGCTACCTGATCGCGCTCGGCGGGGACGGCACCGTCCACGAGGTGATCAACGGGATGGTCGACGCCGAGCGCGGGACGGCGCGCGGGCAGGGGCTCGTGCTCGGCGTGGTCGCCAACGGCTCGGGCTGCGACCTCGTGCGGACGTTCGGTCTCGACCGCGACCCGGAGACCCTCGCCGGCCACCTCGCTACCGAGGACGTCCTCGCGATCGACCTCGGCCGGGTCCGCTACGTCGGACCCGACGGCGCCCCACGCGTCCGGGTCTTCGCCAACATCGCCGAGGTCGGCTTCGGTGGCCAGGTCGCCCGGACGGCGTCGCGGCTGCCCCGTCGGCTCGGGCCGGGTCGCTACTCGGTGGGCATCGTGGCGGCCTGGGGGGCGTTCCGACGCGTCCCCGCCCGGGTCGAGCACGACGGCGGCGTCCACGAGGCGGCCCTGTGCAACGTCGTCATCGCCAACGGTCAGTTCTTCGGCGGGGGCCTGCATGTCGCGCCGCGCGCGCTGCCCACCGATGGCCGCTTCAACCTGCAGGCCTGGGTCGGCAGCCCGACCGACGTGCTGCGAGCATCCCGGCAGCTGCGCACCGGAGCGCACCTCTCGCGCTCGGACGTCCACGAGTGGCAGTCGTCGGTCGTCCGTGTCGAGTCGGCCCGGCCGCTCGCGGTCGAGGCCGACGGCGAGGCCCTCGGCGTCGGTCCTGCGAGCTTCGACGTGCTGCCCCGAGCGATCGGACTCAAGCTGTGACCGCCACCGACGCACACGCACGCCTTGCGGAGGCCCGACGCAGGGTGGCCGCCAGCGGGGGGCGAGTCCTGCTGCTCGGTCCGGGCGCCGACCTCGAGCACCTGACCGGACACCACGCGCTCCCGCTCGAGCGCCTCACGATGCTGGTCCTCCCGGTGGCGGGAGCCGCGACCCTCGTGGTGCCACGCCTGGAGCAGCCCCTGGCTCAGGATGGGCTCGCGCGGGCCGGGCTCGACGAGCCCGAGGTCGCCATCCGGGCGTGGGACGAGCACGAGGATCCGCTCGACCTCGTGGTCGCCGCCCTCGACGCCGTCACCGTCCCCGGTGCCGGGGTCATCGTCGGGCGGCAGGTCTGGAGCGCCTTCGCGCTCGGCATCGCCGGGCGACGGCCGGGGCTCACCCTCATGCCGGCGGAGGGGGAGGTCCTCGAACTGCGCACGGTCAAGGACGCCGCCGGGATCGCCGGGCTCCGAGCGGCGGCCTCGGCCATCGATGCGGTGCACCTCGAGGTCCCAGCGCTGCTGCGTGTCGGCCGCAGCGAGCGCGAGGTCGCCCGCGACCTCGCGACCCTGATCCTGCGCGACCACGACGTCGTCAACTTCGTCATCGTCGCGTCCGGCGCCAACGGTGCCTCGCCGCACCACGAGCCGGGAGAGCGCCGGTTGGAGGAGGGCGACGCCGTCGTCGTCGACATCGGAGGGACGCTCGATGGGCACTGCTCCGACATGACGCGCGACTACGTGCTCGGGGACGGCCCGGAGGGCTATGCCGAGGACCACGCGCTCCTGGAGGCGGCGCAACGTGCCGGGATCGCCGCGGTGGTCCCCGGGGCCCGCGCCGAGGACGTCGATCGTGCGACGCGCGCCGTACTGGAGGACGCCGGGCGCGCTCGCTGGTTCGTCCACCGAACCGGACACGGCATCGGCCGGGAGGCCCACGAGCCGCCGTGGATCGTCGCCGGTGACCGCACCGTGCTCGCGCCGGGGATGACCTTCTCCGTCGAGCCCGGCATCTATCGTCCGGGTCGCTACGGCATGCGCATCGAGGACATCGTGGCGGTCACCGACGACGGGGTCGAGGTCCTCAACCGCCTGCCGATCGTCGCGACCCGCGTCCCGGTCCTGCGTGAGGCTCCGGCCGAGCGGACGGCACCATGAGCGGGGTGACGGTCCGACGGGCCCGGATCGAGGAGATCCGTCCGCTGGCGGGGGAGTACGTCGGGGAGCAGCGCGAGCGGCACGGCGAGCGCTTCGACCCCGCGCTGCCCCAGGGGGGCGTGTTCTGGATCGCGGAGGAGGCGACGGGGGAGCCGCTGGGCTACGCGGCCGGGACGCTCCGCGCCGAGGGCTGCACGATCGGACCCGTCTACACCCGCGCGAACGCACGACGTCGTGGCGTCGGCGATGCGCTGCTCTCGGCCATCCAGGCCTGGGCGGAGGAGACGCGCGTCCCCGTGGTCGAGATCTCGGTCGAGGCCGACAACCTCAGCGGGCGGGCGTTCCTCGAGGCGCTCGGCTACCGGCCCCGGCGCGTCCTGATGTCGCTGCGACCGAGCGCGTCGGACGACCGGACGGGCTGATCGCCCCGGGACCCTCCCTGGCGGTGCGCTTGCGACCCCCGCGCGCCTCTGCTACCAAGCGCCGCACGACCGGCCGACCCGACGAACGAGGGAGCGCCCGTGGCCGCACGACGCCGCAGCGAGGAGCAGGGCCCCGAGGTCGGACTCGTGGCGGACCCGGACGGGGACGCGGACGATGAGGTCGTCCCCGAGGGCTTCTCGGTCGCCGGGGACGACGAGGAGGACGAGGACGCCCTCGAGGACGAGGACGAGCTCGAGGACGGTGTCGAGGACCTCGACGACGAGCTCGAGGACGGGCTCGACGAGGAGGACCTCGCCGACGTCGATGCCGTCCTCGCCGGAGCGACGGCCGCACCGGGCCCGGGCGCGACCGACGAGGAGCCCCCCAAGCCCGATGCCCTGCCCGCGGACGACGACGAGGACGAGATCGAGGGCATCCGCGACGACATCGAGTTCATCTGCGTCCGATGCCGGCTCGTCAAGCGGACCTCGCAGCTCGCCAAAGGGGCCCGCAAGAAGGAGCCGTTCTGCCGCAGCTGCGCCTGAGACCGCCCGACGCCCTCGCTGCCGTCGTGGCGGCGATCGCTGCCGGACTCGCGCTGCTCGTGGCCCACCCGCCGTTCGCGTGGTGGCCGACGACCGTGCTCGTGGCACCGGCGCTCGTGGTGGCGCTGCGCCGCGCCGCGACCCACGCGAGCGGCTGGGTCCGTGCCGAGGTGGGTGCGTTCACCCTGGGGACCATCGCGGGGCTCGTGGCATACGGCCCCATGATCTCGTGGTTGATCGCTCCGGCGGGCCCGGTCGGGTGGGGACTGCTCGCGGGCATCCAGGCGCTCTGGCTCGGGATCCTCGCGGCGATGGTGCGTCCATGGATCCGCTCGCCCTGGCTCCCGCTCGTCGGCGCGCTGACCTGGGTCGGCATGGACGCCTGGCGCGCGCTCGTGCCCCTGAGCGGGTTCGGCTGGGGGACCATCGGCTACGCGCACGCGGCTGACCCCTTCGTCCTCCCGGTCGCCCGCACGCTCGGCGCGAACGGCATCACGCTCCTGGTGGTCGCGGCGTCGCTCGGTGCGCTCCGGCTCGTGGACGCCCGACCGGGGGGACCGGAGCGTCGTAGGGGCGTCCTCGCCGGCGACCGCCCGTCGAGGAGCGCGGCGATCGCCGTCGCGGTGCCCCTCGCCCTCGTCGTCCTGCTGCGGTGGGTCCCCGTGCCGGCGACGGAGGGCACGCTCGACGTGCTCGTGGTGCAGCCCAACGACATCCGGCACTGGATCGCGCCCGCACCCGATCCACCGCTCGCCATCACGACGAACGCACGCGACCTCACCCTCGCTGCCGTGGCACGGGACGGCCGGCCCGACCTGACGGTGTGGCCGGAGTCGAGCATCGACCGCGACCCCGGGACCACGCGCGGCGCGGTGCTGGGCGAGCTCGCGCAGCAGGCGGCGGACGCTGCCGGCACGCTGATCGCCGGGGCCTCCCTCGAGGGCCCCGACCCCGCTCGGGAACGCCTGATCGTCGCGCTGCGCCTCGGCCCGGAGGGCGAGGACGACCGCTACGTCAAGCGCCGCTTGGTCCCCTTCGGCGAGTACGTGCCGGCGCGACCCGTGCTCGGTCGGCTGCCGATCCTCGCGCAGATCCCGCGCGACGCCGTTCCCGGGTCGGGACCGCGGTCCATGGGGATCGCCCCGGGGGTGCGCGCCGCGATCGCGATCTGCTTCGAGACGCTCTACCCGGACATCGTGCGCTCCAACCTCCTCGCGGGTCCGGAGCCGGCCGGGGTGGTGCTGGCCATCACGAACGACGCCTCGTTCCAGGACGGGGCCGAGCCGGCCCAGCACCTCGCCCAGAGCCGGCTGCGGGCCGTGGAGACCGGACGTTGGGTCGTGCACGGCGCGCTGTCGGGATCCTCGGCCTTCGTCGACCCGGACGGTCGCGTCCACGACCCGACACCGCTCTTCACCGCGACGACGATCCGCCGGGACGTCCCGCTCGCGACGGGGAGGACACCGTTCCTGGTGACCGGCGACGTCGTGGCGGCCCTCGGTCGCGGCGGTTTCCTCGCCTTCGGCCTGGCCGCGCTGCTCGGCGTCCGACGTCGCGCACGCTCCGGCGCGACCGGCTGAGGCGCATCGGCCGGCGCGTGTCGGTCGACCGGATCCCGGTGGCGGTACCCTCCGACCGCTTCCCCCCTCCGACGGGCCCCCGTCGTCCAGCGGCCGAGGATCCCACCCTTTCAAGGTGGTGACGCGGGTTCGAATCCCGTCGGGGGTACGACGGGGGGGGCCGAGCGGCGGCGCGCGTGCGACGCCGTTCCGATGCTGGACTCGGGGTACGGGGCACGTCGACGGAGCGGAAGCGGCCCATGCCCGGAGCGAGTCCACCCGGCGGCGAGACTCCCGTCCCGATCCTCTGGACCGGCGGGTGGGACTCGACCTTCCGTCTCCTGCAGCTGCTGCTGGTCGAGGGGCGCTCCGTCCAGCCGTACTACGTCCTCAACCCCGACCGCCCCGGCCTGCACCGCGAACTCGGTGCCAGAGCGTCCATCGCGACGGCCGTCTCCGAGCGCCTCCCTGCGGAGGTCCGGTTGCTGCCGACGACGTTCGCCCTGCGTGACGAGGTCCCCGTGGGACGATGGCGCGCCACCGTCCTCGACCTCGGGCTGTCCTTCCAGAACGCCTGGCTCGCCGCGATCGTCGAGCAGCGCGGCTGGGCGGGGATCGAGCTCTGCATCTCGAGGGCCGACGGCAACTGGCCATCCTTCTTCGAACGGGGCGCGGACGGGCGCGCGGTCCCCGTGGACGGACCCGTCCGCGACCTCTTCGGGCTGTTCCGGTTCCCGCTCATCGACTTGACGCGGCGCGACATGGTCGACATCGCGCGTGAGCACGGTTTCCTGGACGTGCTCCAGCTGCGCTGGTTCTGCTGGTTCCCTTCGGAGCGGGGACGGGCCTGCGGGACGTGCCCACCCTGCCACCAGGTGCGTGGGCACGCGCGTGAGGTCCCTGAGGTCCTCGGCGGCGTCCGCTTCCGCTCGATGCTGGGTCGAGGGGTACGTCGCCTGTTCCCTCCGCCCGGGACCCGCGACCTGGACCCGTTCGTCTGGGGACTGCGTGTGCGCCGTCGGCGCCTCGTCAAGCGGACCCGGCGGCTCCTCGCACGCTGGCATCCCCGTCGCTGGGTCCGATGACGCCGGGCGCTACCCTCGTCGGGAACGGCACCTCGACAGGGGAGCCACGCGGATCCGGAGGTGCACGCCGTGGCGACCCGAACGGGCTCCAGCGCCAAGGCGAAGGACGTCGAGGTCACGATCCCGGTCGAGCGCCAGAAGGCGGCGCAGGCCGCGGGGGTCTTCGAGCTCGATGAGCTGCCCGGGCTGCTCGGCACGCCCGATGCCGCGGTCCGGGTCGGCAAGGCGGCGAAGCAGGACAAGGGCCTCAAGCTCGTGCGCACCCTCGCGGGAA
>JBEAQO010000248.1:0-6975 GCA_041163825.1 Actinomycetota bacterium
CCGTCGAGCCCGACCACGAGCGTGCGATGGGAGGCATCCTCCGCGACGAGCGGGACCACCCGGGCGAGCCGGTCGTGCTCCCCGTCCCCGACCAGCCGCTGCCGCACCGCCCCGACCGTGCGCAGCGAGCCCGTCGCGACGACCGCGCCGAGCGGCCCCGCCAGCTCGCGGGCGCGCTCGAGCGCGGCCCCGGGGTCCGTGACCGCCTCGACCACCGCGCCGGGGGCCTCGCGCCGGACGATCGCCGCGAGCTCCTCGGCCGCGAGCGCCCGCTCGTCGGGAGCGGTCGTGGTCACGACGGTGGTCGCGATCCCCGCGAGCCCGGCGACGATGCCCTCGACGTCCTTGTCCGCGAGCACGCCGAGGAGCAGTGTCACGGGTCGACGACCGACGACCTCGCCGTCGCCGAGCGCGACGGCGAGCGCGACGGCGGCGTGCGGGTTGTGCGCCCCGTCGACCACGACGAGCGGGGCGTCCGCGACACGCTCGAGGCGTCCGGGCACGCGGACGGCCGCGAGCCCGGCCCGCACGAGCCCGTCGTCGACCGCATCGAACCGCTCGCCGAGGACCGCCGCGAACGCACCGAGCGCGAGCAGCGCGTTGCGGGCCTGATGCGCCCCGAACAGCGGCAGCACCAACCGATCGATGCGCCGTCCGCGGACCTCGACATCGAGCTCCTGTCCCGACGGCTGCGGTCGGCGCGCGACGAGCACGAGGTCCTGGCCGACGCTCCAGCGCGTCGCACCGGCATCGGCGACCGCGGCCGCGACGACCCGTTCGACGTCCGGCCCCTGTGCTGCCGTCACCACGATCGAACCCGGCTCGATGATGCCGACCTTCTCCATGGCGACCTCGGCCGGGGTGCTGCCGAGCTCGCGGTGGTCCAGGGCGACCTCCCCGATGACCGCGACCTCGGCGCGCGCGACGTTGGTCGCGTCCCAGCGGCCGCCCATCCCGACCTCGATGACGGCGAGGTCGACGGGGACGTCGGCGAACCATGCGAACGCCATCGCCGTGATCAGCTCGAAGTAGGTCACGCGGTCCGCGCCGGGACCATCGCGCTCGGCGAGCTCCGCATCGACCAGGGCCGCCAGCGCCTCGACCTCGGCGTGGACCTCGGCGAAGGCGGCCCGGGAGATCGGCTCGCCGCCGACGGAGAGGCGCTCGCGGACGTCGATCAGGTGGGGAGAGGTGTGGGTCCCGGTCGTGAGTCCGACGGCGCTCGAGAGCGCCGCGACCATGCGCGACACCGAGCCCTTGCCGTTGGTCGCGGTGACGTGCACGACGGGCGCGGCGAGCTGCGGGTCGCCGAGGAGCGCGCAGAGGCGGGCGATCCGCTCGAGGTCGGGGACCATGCGTCCGGCGCCGCGCTCGGCGAGCGCTGCCAGCACCGCCCCGAACGCGGCCGCGTCCGGGTCCGTCACCCCGAGGCCCCACCGAGCCCGCCGATGCGCGCCTCGAGCTCCCCGAGCACCCGCCCGACCTCGGCCAGACGGTCGCGCTCCTTGGCGACGACGGCGGCCGGGGCGCGTGAGGCGAAGCCCTCGTCAGCGAGCTTCGCCTCGAGGCGCGCGCGGTCGGCGAGGACGCGCTCGCGCTCCTTGCCGAGCCGGTCGAGCTCCGCGGCGACGTCGATGAGCCCGGTGAGCTCGACCTCGGCGACGCCACCGGTGAACGCGATGGTCGAGGTGCCCGACCCGCCGGAGACGGCGTCGACGAGCGCGAGGCCCTCGAGCCCGGCGAGCGCGGCCACGAGGTCGGCCTCGTCGATGAGCACATCGCGCACGCGACCCTCGGCGACGACGGCGACCTCGAAGCGCGCGGAGGGGGCGATGCGGTTCTGGGAGCGGAAGCGATGCACCTCGCGCACGAGGTCCTGGACGATCGCGAGGTCCTGCTCGGCGCCCGCATCCGCGCGTCCCGTCGCCGCGACGTCCGGCCAGTCGGCGACCATCAGCGAGTCGCGACCACCGCCCGCCCCGGTGAGCGCTCGCCACAGCGCCTCGCTCACGAACGGCAGCACCGGATGAGCGAAGCGCAGGAACGTGTCGAGCACGACGGCGAGCACCCTGCGCACGTCGTCCGCGGACTCGCCGCCGGCGGCGAGTCGGCGCTTGACCGCCTCGAGGTACCAGTCGGCGAGCTCGTCCCACGCGAAGCGGTAGAGCGCGCGTGTGACGACCGGCCAGTCATAGGCCGCGTAGCCCGCCTCTGCATCGGCCGCGAAGGCCGCCAACCGAGAGAGCACCCAGCGGTCCTCGAGGGCGAGACGCCCCTCGGGAGGCAGGGGCGCGACGGGGCCGGACTCCAGCCAGCCGAGCGCGAAGCGCCCGGTGTTCCAGAGCTTGTTCATGAAGCGCTTCGCGCCCTCGACCCACTCCTCCGCGAGCGGCACGTCGGTGCCGGGCGCCGCCGAGCGAAGCAGCGCGAAGCGCGTCGCGTCGGCGCCGTAGCGGGCGATGAGGTCGAGTGGATCGATGACGTTGCCGAACGACTTCGACATCTTCTTGCCATGCTCGTCGCGCACCAGGCCGTGGTTGTGGACCACGCGGAAGGGCACGTCGTCCCGGAACCACAGGCTCATCATCAGCATCCGTGAGACCCAGAACGTGTTGATGTCGTAGCCCGTGACGAGGACCGAGGTCGGGAACCACGCCGCGAGCTCCGGCGTGTCGTCCGGCCAGCCGAACACGCTGAAGGGCCAGAGCGCCGAGGAGAACCAGGTGTCGAGCACGTCCTCGTCCTGCGTCCAGCCATCGCGCACGACATCGGTCCGGGAGACCTCGATCTCGCCGTCCGGGCCGTACCAGGCCGGGATGCGATGGCCCCACCAGATCTGGCGGGAGATGCACCAGTCGTGCAGGCCGTCGAGCCAGTCGAGGAACGGCTCCGTGCGCGACTCCGGCACGAACACGGTCCGGCCCTCGCGCACCGCGGCGGCGGCCCGCTCCGCGAGCGGTCGCACGCGAACGAACCACTGGTCGGAGAGCCGCGGCTCGACGACCGTGCGGCAGCGCGAGCAGTGCCCGACGGCGTGCTCGTGGCGGTCCACCCGCGTCACGAGTCCGAGCTCGCCGAGGGCGGTGACGACCGCCTCCCGGGCAGCGGTGCGCTCGAGCCCCGCGAAGCGCTCCCCCACGACCGGCATCGTGATGCCGTGCTCGTCGAGCATGACGACGACGTCGAGCCCGTGGCGCAGCCCGAGCGCGTGGTCGTTGGGGTCGTGCGCCGGGGTGATCTTGACCGCCCCGGTGCCGAAGGAGGGATCGACGAACGCGTCTGCGACGACCGGGATGGTGCGGTCCTGGAAGGGATGTCGAACGTGCCGCCCGACCGCTGCGGCGTAGCGCTCGTCCTCAGGATGGACGGCGATGGCGGTGTCCCCGAGCATCGTCTCCGGGCGGGTCGTGGCGACCTCGATGCCACCCTCGCCGTCGGCGAAGGGGTAGACGAAGTGGGTCAGCGCACCGACGACGTCCTCGTGGTCGACCTCGATGTCGGAGAGCGCGGTCAGGCAGCGGACGCACCAGTTGATGAGCCGGTTGCCGCGGTAGATGAGGCCCTGCTCGAAGAGCGAGACGAACACCTCGCGCACCGCGCGCGAGCGCGCCTCGTCGAAGGTGAACGCCTCGCGCTCCCAGTCGGCCGAGGCGCCCAGCGTGCGCAGCTGGGTGAGGATCGTGCCGCCCGACTCGGCCTTCCAGCGCCACACGCGCTCGAGGAAGGCCTCCCGCCCGATGGCGTGACGGTCGGTGCCCTCGGCCGCGAGCTGCTTCTCGACGACGTTCTGCGTCGCGATGCCGGCATGGTCGGTGCCAGGGACCCAGACGGCGTTGCGCCCGCGCATGCGCTCGCGCCGGACGAGCACGTCCTGGATGGTGTTGTCGAGGGCGTGCCCGACGTGGAGCGAGCCCGTGACGTTCGGCGGGGGGATGACGATCGAGAACGGCACGCCGGGCGCGTCCGGCTCGGCGTGGAAGAGCCCGGCCGCCTCCCAGTCCCCGTAGAGCGAGGGCTCGACCGCGGCGGGGTCGTAGGCCTTGTCGAGCTCGGGCATCGGGCGGTCCGGGAGGTCGCGACGGGCGGGCCCGCGCGTGCCCGGGCCCGGCTGCGCCCGAGCCTACTCGTCGCCTACTCCGGGACCGTCCCGGTCCCCTCCCACAGCAGCGGGTCGTAGGAGTTGCCGAGGTCCTCGACCCACACCCGCGGCGGGGCCGAACCGTCCGCCGCGACGAGGAGGAGCCGCGAGGCGGAGTCCACCATCGCGATCCACGCCCCATCGCCCGTGCGCGCGGACACGTCGATGCGGTAGTTCGAGGGCACTTCGACGCGCCAGACCACCGCACCGGAGGCAGCGTCCGTCACGGTCATGGTCCCGCCCGAGGTGAGCGCGCGCACCGCCCCGTAGGGCGACGTCGGCAGGTCCTTCGACTCCTCCGGCGGTACGAGGCGCCGCGTCACCGCCCCGGTCGCCTCCTCGACGAACACGAGCTCCTCACCGACGCTCGACCACGTCCGCATCGCGATGGTCCCGTCGCGCCAGCCGAGGAGCTCACCGCCCTCGAACTGGCAGGTGACCTCGCGCGGCTCCTCCCCGACGCGCAGGACCTCGAGGCAGGCCTCGTCCTCGCGCCAGGAGATGCGAGCGATGCCCTCGGGCGGGGCGTCGGATCCAGCGACGAGTCCCCCGAGCTCGGGCGGCCGGTTGACCCCGAAGGTCAGCACGAGGCCGACGGTCACGAGGACGACGACGGCGGCGGCGGCGAGCAGCAGGACGCTGCGGTCGCGATGGATCGGGCGGGGTGCATCGAGGCTCATGCGTCCTCCCCTCCGGGGGTCCGTCGGATGGTGGCATCGGCGTGCCCGGCGCCGGCGATGACGTCGCGCCGAGCGCGGGACAGGCCGACCGCGAGGAGGACGAGGAGGAGCCCCGTCACCAGGAGGGTCGCGGGCGCGCCGATGGTGTCCTCGAACAGCTCGAACACGAGCTGCGGGGTGAGGACGAAGAGCGCGAACGCCCCGATGAACAGCGGGTGCCTGGTGTCCGTGCGCACCGCGACGACCACGAGCGCGGCGGCGATGACGACCCCGAGGGCGAGTCCGAGCCACCGAGGGTCATCGGCCGACATCGTCTGCGCGCCGATCAGCATCAGGACGGCGCCGGTCGCCTCGGCGACCACCGCGGGCGGGAGCCACCCACCGATCCCGAGCAGGAGCCAGGTGAGTCCCAGCCCGATGATGCCCGCGCCGACCCAGAGCGGCGGCGGGGGCAGCGGCGAGAGCGTGAGCACGGAGGACGTCGCGACCGCGGCCAGCGTGGCGAGGACCGCGAGCTGCAGGAGCACGCGACGACGCAGCGCATAGAGCGGGACCGCGACCGCGAGCATCGAGGCGGAGACCAGCAGCGCGAGCGGTTCGCCGAAGAGGTCGAGGACCTCGTACCCGACGAGCCCGACGGTCCAGCCGAGTCCCCCGACCGCGCCGGTCCAGAGGACGCTCGTCAGACGCTGCATCGCGGGGATCGCGAGGCGGCGCACCCCAGCACCCGCACCGAGGAACAGCACGGTCCCGAGCGCGGCGACGGCGATCCTCGCCGGAACGGTCAGCCCGCCCCAGACGTCGACGAGCAGCAGGGCGAGGGCACCCAGCGCGAAGGCGGCACCGACGTAGCCGACGGCCTCGGCGGCCAGGGCACGGCGGCCGCCCCGCGGCGCTCCGGTCGCATCGGCCTCGAAGGCCCGCAGCCTCGCCGCCTGCTCCGCGGTGAGCAGCCCAGCGGCCAGCCAGGCCTCGATCCGCCGCTCGATCTCCTGCGACGCCACGCTCGCCCCCTCGCACTCGCCCCTTCCGGGACCGGACCGCGCTCCCGCGCCGGGCCAGCCGACCCGGCCGCCGCCCGGGGTGCCGACGCCGGGTGCCGTCGACGGGCCGATGGCGAGAGTGTGGGACGCGGCGACGAGGATCGCAAGAGCCGGAGGACCATGGCCGAGGGGGGCGCCGGAGCGCCCCCCTCGGACCGTGCCCTGTACGGACCCGATCGGCTCAGGCGCCGATCTCGGTCTTGACCTTCGCGACGTGGTGCACGAGCAGGCCGTAGCCCGCCTTCGCGGTGATGTCCGCGATGGCGTAGCCGACGTTGACCGCGACGAACGCCGTTCCGGTCGCCCCGAGCAGGACGGGGAACAGGTAGGCGATCGGGTAGAAGAGCCACGTGACGAGCAGCACGGTGCGCAGCGTCGTGAGCGTGCCACGGACCTCCTCGCGCTCGCTCGCGATCTGCTTCGAGAGCTCGCCGAAGAGCACCGTGAGGATGTAGACGAAGAACACCATCGACAGCGCCCACCAGATCCACTTCTGGGTGGTGTCGGTCGAGATCTCGCCCGGGTAGCCGAGCGCGATCATCAGGAACGAAGCGGGCACCAGGCGGTTCATGAGCGAGCGCCGACGGTCCGCCGAGAGCGAGAGCACCAGCACGAGCTCGGCCAGCAGCAGCGGGACGGTGACGACCCAGTCGACGTAGCGGTAGGCCTCGTTGAACGCGGCCTCACCCGCGAGCGCGGCGTCGAACGACTTGCCGATGCGCCAGTAGTGGTAGCCGGCGATCGTGACGATGACGCCGGAGATGGTGACCGCGGAGCGGTACTTCTCGGCGACGTCGAAGCGGCTGAGGAAGAAGAAGAGCGCGCTGCCGATGAACATGGCGAGCACGAGCGAGAAGAAGTTGGCGACGACCGAAGCCTGCAGGTCGCTCAACCCCATGATGACGTCCATCTGTCCTGCCTCCCATCACGCGGGCGGACCGACCGGGGCCGGACCGGGCACCCGGGCGGGCACCATGAGGTGTTCGTAGCACGCTCGGGGCCGGATGGGCCCGGAAGTGCCACCATCGGGCTCTGGGGCCGCCCTGCACGGTCCTCGAGCGGGACGAGGCGACCGCAGTGCCCCCCCTACGCGGAGCGCTCGCGCGGAGGCTCG
>JBEAQO010000249.1:0-3612 GCA_041163825.1 Actinomycetota bacterium
GGAGGTCGAGCGCGACGTCCTCGTCGGTCTTGCGGCGACGCAGCACGAACGGAGCGATGAGCCGGCGCAACCGATCGGCGGCCTCCGCGTCGTGCCAGCGCTCGATGGGGGCGGCGAAGCGGCGCTCGAAGACACGCCTGGGTCCGAGGAGCCCCGGGTTGGTCAGGTCGATGATCGCCCAGAGCTCCTGCAGGCGGTTCTCCACCGGCGTGCCGGTCATCGCGAGCCGCATCCGCGCTTCGAGCGACCGAGCCGCACGCGCGCCGAGCGACGCCGGGTTCTTGACCTGCTGGGCCTCGTCGAGGACGACGACGTCCCACGGGACGGCGGTGAGCAGCGAGGCGTCGCGGCGCAGCAGCGCGTAGGTCGTCACGACGACCGTGCCGGGACGGAACGCATCGACCCCGGAGGCTCGTTCGTCCCCATGGTGCCGGACGACCGGCAGGCTGGGCGCGAACCGCGCGAGCTCACGCTCCCAGTTGCCGATCACCGAGGTCGGTGCGACGACGAGATGGGGACGGTCACCGGTCCGGGACGCGAGCAGGGCGATGGCCTGGATGGTCTTGCCGAGGCCCATCTGGTCGGCCAGCACCGCACCGAGCCCGAGCTCGGCCATGCGCTGCAACCACGCGACGCCTCGAGCCTGGTAGGCGCGAAGCTCCCCCTCGAGCCGGTCGGTCACCGCCTGGTCCGGACCGGGCTGCACGCGGACCCGCTCCACGAGGTCGACGATCGAGTCGTCGACGGCCACCTCGAGCCAACCGAGCTCGTCGTCGTGGTGCTCACGGGCCAGCGCGGCGGCGAGCGCCTCCGTCAGCCCGAGCTGGGGCGATCGAGCGGCGAGCCCTCGCAGTCGCTCGATCTCCGAGGGATCGATGCGGACCCAGCGCCCGCGCCAGCGCACCAGGCGAGGTGCTCCCGCCGACAGCCGCTCCGCCTCCGCGGCGTCGAGCACCTCGCCGCCGAGCACGAGCTCCCAGCGCGCTGCGGCCAGCGATCGCAGCGAGAGCCCATCGTCGCCGGGAAGGCGCGGCACGTCGACCTCACCACCGACCCGCAGCCGCAGCCGCAGGGGACGATCGACGACGTCCCTGAGCTGCGGCGGGAGCGAGACCACCACCCCGGCCGCCTCCAGGGCGATGCGCTCCTGGTCCAGGAACCCGACGAGCGCATCGGCATCGACCGGGACCTCGCTCGGCCGTGCGACCTCGAGCGCTCGGTCCACGACGGTGGAGAGTCGCGCCGCGGCGGCGACACGTCGCAGCAGGACCGCGACCGGATCGGTCAGCGGACCCCGACCGAGGTCGATCACCGCGCCCGACCAGACCGTGGCCGCATCGACCGTACGGTCCGACCCTCGGTCGCGCAGCGCGAGCGCGAGACGCCACTCCTCGGCGCGATCCGCCGTGCTGACGCCACCCGGCCGCTCCTCGAGCCGCAGCGCCAGGCCGACCCCCACATCGCGGTCTGGATCGTCGAGCGGGGACGACCAGAGTGCGACCTCGTCGGCCAGCATCGGTGCCGCGTCGCGGGGGACGATGACGCGTGCGTCCGCACCGGTCAACGCCTCGAGCAGGACCATCGAGCGTGGTCCCGGCCGGACCGCACCGCGCGGACGCGGGTCGACCTCCCGACCACCTCGCGCGCAGACGTCCGCGACCGCATCGAGGAACCCCCGCACCGCGGGCCTCCCGACCACCGCGCCATCGCTCCCGATGATCGGGGACGAACCGGCCGCTTCGAGGAGGGCGGCCTCGATGCGGTCCGCTCGGGCGTCCCCCGGCGCGACCACGCGCCAGCTCGCGTGCGCCAGGTCCGGCCCCTCGGCCGCGAGGACGCGCGGCACGAGCCGCCCGGCAGCGACGTGCTCGATGGCGAGCTTCGCGGCGACGCTCCAGGCGAGCACCTCGGGTCCTGGTCGCTCCACGGGTGCGAGGTCCTCGCCCGGTGGGAGGGCCGCAAGCCCTCGAACCGTCGGCAGGAGTGGGAGCCGGCGGGCGTCGACGACCGTCATGGCCCTCCCCCCGTCCACCGGGCCGAGGACGACCTGAGCAGGACGACCCCTGGGCAGACGGAAGCGGGCGAGCTCCGCCCCGAGCAGGCCCGGGTCGTCGGCAGTGCCGTCCGTGCCCTCCGCCCACGCGAGGAAGGTCCCGCTCGAGGGGGCGAGCGCGTCCGGTTCGAAGCGCAACCGAAGGGCCGGTCCCACCGTCATCCTCCCGCCCGGGGCCCCGTCCGGAGCCGACCCACCAGCGTACGCCGACGTGGCCCACGGGACGCACGCGGCTCATGGTCGAGGCGGAGGGGGCTCCCCGAGGACGGGCACGTCGACGGATGCCGAGGGCGTAGCGTGACGGTGTGGAGACCGTCCCCCTCAACGCGCTCGACCTCGTGCTCGGGGTCGCGCTCGTGATCGCGATCCGCGGCGGGCTCAGGTCCGGCCTCGTCGCGCGCAGCGCTGCGCTCGTGGGCACGATCGCCGGCGTCGTCGTCGCCGCTCGGCTGCTCCCGGTCGCACTGCGCACGTTGTCCGCGACGGGCACTGGGACGCGGGTGTTCGTCGGGGTCTTCGTCGCGGGTCTCACCGTGTCGCTCGTCGCCGCGCTGAGCGGAGCGCTCGCCGCGCCGCTGCGCCGGCTGGTGTCCGCAGGTGCGCTCGGCGCCCTCGACCGCGGACTCGGCGCGGTCGGGAGCGCGATCGCGCTTGTCGCGCTGGTCTGGTTGGTGGCACCGACGGCAGCCGACGTCCCCGGGCTCGTCGCGCGTGAGGTCCGTGGCTCGCTCGTCGTCGGTGCCATCGATGCGCTGACCCCGCGACCACCCGATGCCGTGCGGGGCCTGCGCGCACTCCTCGGCGACGGGCGCTTCCCCGAGGTCTTCGCCGACCTCGCTCCCGCGCCGGACACCGGGCTCCCTCCGGCGGGACTCGCGGTGGGTCCGGAGGCGCTCGGGAACGCGCTCGCGGCGAGCGTCAACGTCGAGGTGGTCGGCTGCGGCGCGCGCTTCGAGGGGTCGGGCGTGACCCTCGAGGACGCGACGGTCGTGACGAACGCCCACGTGGTCGCAGGTGCCGAACGCGTCGAGGTCCGCCTGCCCGACGGGTCGGTCCGCCGTGCGACCGTCGTCGTCCTCGATCCGGTCCGTGACCTCGCGGTGCTCCGCGTCGAGGACCACCCTCAGCGACCGCTCGTGCTCGCCGATCCCCGCATCGGCGCGGAGGCCATCGTCATCGGTCATCCGGGCGGGCAGGATGACGCCCGCGTCGCTCCGGTCCGGATCGCACGGCGCCGCGACGCGCTCGGACGGGACGTCTACGGCGTCGGGCCGGCCGAGCGGCGACTCCTCCTGCTCGCGGCGGAGCTGCGCCCGGGGGACTCCGGCGGCCCGGTCGTCGATGCGGACGGTGCGGTCGTGGGGATCGTGTTCGCGATCAGTCCGGACGACCCGACCACGGCCTACGCCCTCGATGTGGACGAGGTCCGCGCCGTGCTCGCAGCCCCACGTCGACCGGGCGAGGTCGGTCCCTGCCTCGACGACGCGGCCTCCTGACCCGGCTGCAGGGCCGGCCGCGAGCGTCCGCCGCCGGTCGCCTCACGCGCCCCGCGTCGCGAG
>JBEAQO010000250.1:0-4126 GCA_041163825.1 Actinomycetota bacterium
GACGGCGGCGTCATCGCCCCGCCCGTCGGCGAGCGGGCCCTCCCCGGGATCACGCGAGCCGCCGTGCTCGAGCTCGTGCGTGGCGGTGCCCTCACGGGCCGGAGGGTCGTCGAGGCTCCGCTCACGCTGGACGAGCTCCAGGCCGCGGATGCCGTCCTCGTGACCTCGGCCGTCGCGGGACTGCGCGACGTGGTCGCGATCGACGGTGCGGCCGTCGGTCGTGGCCGTGCGGGCCACGGCGGCGCCGGAGCGGTCGAGGTGCTGCGCTCCGCGTTCGATGCGCTGGTCGCCCGTGAGGCACAGCCGCGCGCGTCCGATGCGCTCCGCGCGTCCGATGCGCTCGGCGCGCGCGAGGCAGCGCCGGGTGCGTCCGAGACCGGCGAGTAGGCTCGGCCATCGCAGCATGCGCGGCCGGGAACGAGCGGTCGCAATCGGGCGGTCGCGGAGGTCCAGCATGCCACCGAGGTCGCTGCCCCCGCTCCGCTGGCACCGCACCACCATCGATGGGCGGGCCGTGACGTTCGGGGACGCCGGCGAGGGGCCGGCGACCGTCTTCCTCCACGGCTGGGGTCTGAGCGCCCGCTCCTATGCGCGCGCGCTCCCGCACCTGGCCGCGGCCGGCAGCCGGGTCATCGCGCCGGCCCTGCCCGGCTTCGGTCGCTCCGACGCGCTCGAGGGCGACTACTCGTTCGAGCGGCTCGCCGACTGGATGGACGTCCTGCTCGACCACCTCGGGATCGACGAACCGGCTCCCTTCATCGGGCACTCGTTCGGGGGGGCCGTCGCGACCGCGGTCGCCTGGCACCACCCCGAGCACGTCCGCGCGCTCGTGCTCGTGAACTCCATCGGTGGTTCGGTCTGGAAGGCCGGCCGTCGTGGCGAACGGAGCCTCTCCGAGCGTCCCCTGTGGGACTGGGGCGTCCGGCTGCCCGGCGAGCTCCGGCGTCACGACTACCGGCGCGTGCTTCCCGTCGTGCTCCGCGACGCCATCGGCAACGCCCTGACCAACCCGGTGGCGCTGCTGCGGGCCGCGGAGCTCGCGCGCACCGCGGACCTCCGCGAGGAGCTGACCACGATCGCCGCACGGGGCCTGCCGGTGACCGTGCTGTGGGGGGCGGAGGACGACGTGGTGCCGGAGGCGACCTCGTTGGCGCTGTGCGCGGCCGCCGGGGCTCCCGGCGACATCATCCCCGACGCGGGCCACGGCTGGCTGCTGACCGACCCGGAGGGCTTCGGGGAGCTCGTCACCAACTCGCTCGCCGTGCACCGCACCGCTGCGGACCGGACCGCCCCACGGCGAGCTCAGTCCTCGTCGAGGTCCTCGAGGCCGAGCTCGACGACGCGTCGGCGGTGACCTCCGAGGACGGTCATCGCGAGGCGACGGACCCGCGCCTCGCCGTCGCCCTCGGGATCATGGGCGCGGAACAGCACCTCCAGCGCGTCCGTGGAGCCGGAGGCCGCCTGGAACCCGGTGAGCGCGCGACCGAGGAGGTCCGCTGCGAGATGCCGCGCGCGATCACGAGCGACCTCGTCGACGAGCAGGCTCGCGACGGTCGCGAGCGCGACCCGCTCGAACTCGTGGCGACGTGCGAGCGTGGCGACGATCACCTCGGCCGCCGACGCATCGACCACCTCCGCGACGGTCCGCGCGAAGTCCGCCGCGAGCGGCAGTCCGGTCGCGAAGAACACCGAGGCCTCGAACCACCCGACCGGCTCGGCGCGGTCGAAGAAGGCGTCGAAGGTCGCCTTCTGCCGCTCCATCGCGCCGAACGCGAGCTCGGTGCGTCCGGCGAGGTGGTCACGCAGGCGCTCGTAGGCAGCGTGCTCCGCGATCGCGATGGTCGCGAGGGCATCCGCCGAGCGCACGTCCGGTGCGAGTCCGACGGCATGCGCGGTCAGCCCGAACGATCGCAACTGTCCGTAGGCGAGGGCCCCCAGCAGCTCGACGGTCGCCAGCTCGATGTCCGCGGACGAGGGCGCGGCGGCGATGCGCTCGCTCACGCGCTCCTCCTCGGACGCCAACCGAGACGTTCGGAGATCTCCCGCGCCGAGCGCAGCACCCGCAGCGCGACCGCTTCGGGCTCCGGGAGTCGCGCCGTCGGCGCCACGATGCCCACGGCCGCGACCGCGCGACCGGTGTGGTCGAACACGGGCGCCGCCACCCCCGAGGCGCCGGCCTCGAGCTCGTCGCGGGTGTAGGCCACGCCCCGCTGGCGAACCGGCCGCAGGTCCGCGAGCTTCTCGCCGTCGGGCAGGAACGCGAGCAGCGCCTTGCCGTGGGCGGAGACACCCAGCGGGTGCCGGAAGCCGACGCGGTAGTTGACCTGCACGAAGCGGTCCTCGGGCTCGATCACCTCGACCACCACGACGTCATCGCGGTCGCGCACGACGAGGCAGGCGGTCTCGTGGGTGTCGTCGCAGAGGGCGCGCAGGGGCGGACCGGCCAGGCGGCGGACCTCGAGACCCTGAGCGGCGCGCACGCCGAGCTCGAGCATGGTGAGCCCCAGCCGGTAGCGGCGCGACTCGGGGTCGCGCGTCACGAAGCCCTCGGCCGTGAGGGTGTCGAGGAGGCGGTAGAGGACCGCTCGGTCGAGCCCGGTCGCCTCCGCGAGGCTCGACACGGTCGAGCCGTCGCCGTCACGACCGAGCGCGACGAGCAGGGCGAGGCCGCGCGAGAGCGTGCGCGACCCACCGGCGCGCTGGGCGTCGCCCTTGCGCTCGCTCACCGCCACGTGGACCTCCCTCGGCAGCCCCATCGGACGCCGTCGATCGGATCCTCGGAGGGCTCCCGGGTCCCCGGGCACCCCCCTGACCACTGCACCGCGTCCGGGCACCCCACCAGTGTGCTGCGCGCGTCGCGCACGGTCAAGCGCGGTGGTGCGGACAGGTCGGACCACGAGCGCGCGCCCCGGATCGGCGCCGGAGCGGCTCAGGGCCACGGGGAGCGTCCTCGGTCACCGCTACCCTCGCCCCGATGCGCGGCCCGGGACACGCCCGGCCCGCACCACCGAGAGGACGGCGTCGTGGCCGAGGAGTTCGAGAAGCTGCTCGGGTCGTCCCGTCGGGCGCTCGACAAGCTCTTCGAGTCCCGGATCGTCTTCCTCAAGGGGCCCCTCGAGGACGACGTCGCCGACAACCTGGTCGCGCAGCTCCTCGCCCTGGACGCGGACAACCACGACGACATCACGCTCTACATCAACTCCCCCGGCGGGATCATCACGGGGATGTTCGCGCTCTACGACGCCGTGCACCTGATCAAGAGCCGCGTCAACACGCGCTGCTTCGGTCTCGCCGCCTCGGCGGGGGCCTTCCTGCTGGCGACCGGCACGGGCACCCGCTCCGCGACCGAGAACGCCCGCATCATGATCCATCAGCCGCTCGGAGGCGCTCGCGGCACGGCGCGCGACATCGAGATCCAGGCGAAGAACATCGTCTGGATGCGTGAGCGCATCAACCAGATCCTCGCCGAGCGCACCGGCAAGTCGCTCGACCAGATCTCCGTCGACACCGACCGCGACAACTGGATGACCGCCGAGGAGGCGGTCGCCTACGGCCTCATCGACGAGGTCGTCCGGCCGGGCGTCGGGAGCTGAGCGGAGGACGGCCCGCGGGGTCGCGCGGCGCCGCACCCCACCGGGACGGCGTCACCGGAACAGGCGTCCGAGCCCCCGGCCCGTGACCCGGCCGGCCGTGCGCCGAAGCAGGCGGCGTCCGATCCGCCCACGCCGGACCGCCTGCACGTCGCCGAGGAACCTCGCGAACGCGTAGAGGAAGCCCCTCGTTCCGCTGATGCTCATCGGCCCCTCCGGATCCGGGTGGTCGCGTGGTGCGCTCGGCCGCCGTCCCCACCATCGAACGCCGTCCCCGGCTCCGAGCGCCCGCTCGGCCCGCTCCCCGAGCGGTTCGACGGGCGTCGCCCTCCACACCCCGCCGATCCTACCCACGGCCGACGGACGGTGGAGGGCTACGGTCGAGCGACGCGACCCGGGCGGCCCCGAACGGAGGCACGGGGACGACCGAGCAGGAGGAGGTGAGGGTGGCCGCGACGGCGCAGGTGCTCGACCTCGATGGGGTGACCGTCGCGGTCACTCGTCGCTCGGTGCGCCGCGCGACGCTCCGGGTCCAT
>JBEAQO010000251.1:0-5359 GCA_041163825.1 Actinomycetota bacterium
GTTCCACCTCGGCGACGTCGAGGCGCTGGATCCCCTCGCGCACCGCCTCCGCGTCGTGCTCGAGCGCGGCGGCGCGCTCATCGAGCTCCGCCAGGCGGGCGACGAGGCGCTCGACGTCGGCCTGACGGGTCGTGATGAGCGCGCGCAGCGAGGTCGCCTCGCTCTCCCAGCGCAGGCGCCGTTCTTGGGCGAGCGCGCGCGCACGACGACGCTCGCCCTCCTCGCGCTCGTGCTCGCGCCGGGCGCTCTCCGCCTCCTCGCGTGCGGCGAGCGCGGCCGCGAGCGCGGCATCCGCCTCGACGAGGTCCGCGCGACGCTGGACGAGCTCCTGCTCGAGCGCGTCGGCGCGCTGGCGCAGCTCCTCGGGCGGGCGCCCCGCGATCGGCTCGTCGACGGCCTCGGCGAGATGGCGGGCGGTGCGGGTGACGAGCGTGCGCGAGCCCTGCAGCCGATCGGCGAGGTTGACGAGCTCGTAGTAGTCGGTGGAGGCCGCCTGGACGGCATCGCCGAGCCCGTCGATGCGGGACTCGAGCTCACGCTCGGTCGCGTCGAGCTCGGCCAGGCGTGCCTCGACCGCGCGCTCGGCGGCGAGGCGCTCCGCACCGCTGCGGCCCGCGGTCGCGGCCAAGCGCGCGAGCTCGTCCAGCTCGACCGCGGCGAGCCGCACCCGGACGGCGCGCAGCTCCGACTGGAGCGCTGCATGACGGTCGGCCGCCTGCGCCTGCCGCTCGAGCGGGCGCAGCTGACGGCGGAGCTCGCGTAGCACCGTGCGCAGCTTCTCCGCGTGCTCGTCGACGCCCGCGAGCTTGGTGACCGCCCGTTCGCGGCGACGGCGGTGCTTGAGGATGCCGGCGGCCTCCTCGATGTAGCGGCGGCGCTCCTCGGGCTTGGCGTTGAGGATCTCGTCGAGCTGCCCCTGACCGACGATGGTGTGGAGCTCGCGACCCAGGCCGGTGTCGCTCAGGAGCTCCTGCACGTCGATCGCGCGGACCTCCTCGCCGTTGATCTCGTAGGTCCCCGACCCGTCGGCGTGGATCGTGCGCGCGACCCGGACCTCGCCGAAGTCGCCCGCGCTCGCGGAGGTCCCGATGCCGCCGGTGAGGCGTCCGTCGGTGTTGTCGATGGCGATCTCGACGCGCGCGCGCGGAGCGCGTGCACGGCCCCGCGAGCCGTCGAAGATGACGTCGGTCATCGACTGGCCTCGGACCTTGCGGGCCGAGTGGGTGCCGAGCACCCAGGCGAGCGCATCGACGAGGTTCGACTTGCCCGAGCCGTTGGGACCCACCACCACGGTGATGCCGGGCTCGACGCTGAGCTCGGTGGCGTCCGCGAACGACTTGAAGCCCCGGAGCGTCAGGGACCGCAGGAACACGACGCCTCCGTGGGTGGCGCGGCGGAGGGCTCGCGGGGTCGGACCGACGGCCGGCGCACGGTCGCTGAGCCTAGCGGCGGCCGGCCGGCCGCCCCGGGGCGGCTCAGATCATGCAGCGCGGGCAGTGGTAGGTCTGGATGGTCTTCTTCAGGCGCGTGCGCTCGATCGGGGTCCGGCAGCGCGGGCACGGCAGGCCCTCGCGCCCGAAGACGCGCAGGTGCTCGGCGGCCTCGCCCTCGTCGTCGATCATCGCCTCGGGTTCGGCGTCCTCGAGGCTCGAGCCGGCGGCCTTCATCGCGGCGACGATGACCTCCTGGGTGGCGCGGTAGAGGCGCCGCACCTCCTGGGTCGAAAGCGACGCCGAGGACCGGTCGTGGCGGAGCCCCGCCTCCCACAGGATCTCGTCGGCGTAGACCGCACCGAGCCCGAGGATGCGGCGCTGGTCGACGAGGAGCAGCCGCAGCGGCTGGTCCGCGGCAGCGAGGTAGCGCCCGAACTCCATCCAGGTCGGGTTGTCGTCGAGGGGGTCGAGGGCGTCCCGGGAGACGTCGGCGGACTCGAAGGCGTCCTCGGTGGCGACCACACCGGTCCGCACGGTCGGCTTGGAGGTCGCCTCGCTCAGGTGCAGGGCCCCACCGGTCGTGAACTCGACGGTCACCTTCGCGTCGGCTCCCGGCGCCGCACCGGCCGCTTCGCGGTGGAGCGCCCCGTGCTCGCCGGCGTCGATGATCCAGGTCAGGTCGTCGTCGAGGTCGATGAAGAGCAGCCGGCCGCGGCGGCGCACCCCCACGACCTTGCGATCGGTCAGCGCCTTGACGAACCCGGGCCGGTCGCGGTGCCAGGGCTTGACGACCCCCGGATGGTGGACCCCGACGCTGGCGACCCGTCGGCCCATGAGCTCACGCTCGAGGTCCTTGCGCAGGACCTCGGCCTCGGGCAGCTCGATCACGACGGGCCTCCTGGGTGGCGCCGGACGCTACCGGACCCCGCCCCACCCCCCCGAGCGGCCGAGTCCGCCTCGGACGCCTCCGGGAGCCGCGTCAGGGCGACCTCCGCGGCCTCCTGCTCGGCGGCCTTCTTCGAGCGGCCGCTCCCGGACCCAAGCGGCACCTCGTCGATGGTCACGACCGCGTGGAAGGTGCGGTCGTGGTCGGGTCCGTCGCCCTCGACGAGGTAGACCGGGACGCCGCGCGCGAGCGCGGCCGCGCGCTCCTGCAGTCGCGTCTTCGCGTCGAGCGAGCTCCCCGAGGCCAGCACCTCGTCCATGCGCGGTCCGAAGAGGCGCTGCACGAGGGCCGCGGAGGCCTCGGGCCCGGCCGAGAGGTGCACCGCAGCGATCACCGCCTCGAGCGCATCGGAGAGCAGCGAGGGCTTCGACGCGCCGCCCGAGGCACGCTCGCCGCGACCGAGCCGCAGGTGACGCCCGAGCCCGATGCCCTCGGCGATCGAGGCGAGCGACGAGGCGCGCACGATCGCCGCGCGGGGGGGCGAGAGCTCGCCCTCCTCCGAGTCCGGCAACCGGCGGTAGAGCTCCTCCGAGACGATGAGGTCGAGGACCGCGTCACCCAGGAACTCGAGCCGCTCGTTGTGGACCCCACGATCGTGCTCGAAGGCCCAGGAGCGGTGCGTCAGGGCCAGGCGCAGCAGCTCGGGGTCGAGCCCGTCGACCGCGAGCGTCGAGAGGAGCTCGTCGAGGTCGGCGACCTCGTGCTCCGCGGCGGGCCCGCCGCGGGCGGCGTGATCGGCGCGCCCGGACGCGCTCAGACCTCGACGACCGTGCGCCCCGCGTAGGAGCCGCAGGACGGACAGACGGTGTGGGGACGAGCAGGCGCCTTGCAGCGCGCGCAGGCGACGACCGTGGGCGCGGCGATGCGCAACCAGTTGGCGCGGCGGTGCCGGGTCCGGGAGCGCGAGAGCTTGCGCTTGGGGAGTGCCATGCTCGGTCCTCGGGGCTGGTCGAAGCGGTGGACGTGATGGGCGCCCGGGCGGGTCACCGCCGGACGCACCGGTGAGTCTACGCCCCCGGGGGCTCGGGTGGGAGCCGTAGGTCGGACAGTGCCGACCAGCGCGGGTCGGCGGCGGGCTCCGGGGCGCAGCCACAGGCGTCGGGGGCCGTGCTGCCGCAGACCGGGCAGATCCCGGGGCAGTCGGGCCGGCAGAGCACCCGGACGGGGAGGTCGACCAGCAGCGCATCGCGGACCAGGGTCGAGAGGTCGATGGCGGTCGCGTCGTCGAGCAGCTCGTAGCCCGGGTCGGGCGCCTCGTCGTCGGGCTCGCGCCGGGCCGGGTCGCTGTAGAGCTCGGTGACCTCGACCTCGCGCGTGACGACCGTGGGCTCGAGGCAGCGCGCGCAGGTCAGGCCGAGTCGGGCCGAGACGCTCCCACGCACGAGGATGCCCTCGACGACGGCATCGAGGTGCAGGTCGAGGTGCACCGGCCCCTCGAAGGCACCATCGAGCGGGCCCCACGACGCCTCACCGAACGCGCCGTGCTCGACGTCCTCGACGAGCGTGCGGGTGCGGCCCGGACGCCCGAGGAGCTCGACGATGCCGACGCGCACGACGGCTCAGCGCCCCTCGGCATCGCGACGAGCGGCCTCGAGCTCCTCGTCGGTGAGCTGGTCGGACTCGAGACGGCCGCGCAGCGTCTGCCGGCCGCGGTCGACGGTCTTCATCACCTTGTGGAGCACGACCTCGAAGTTCGCGAGCTTCGCATCGACGTAGTCCTCGGCCTCGAGCTTCACCCGACGGGCGGTGTCGCGAGCCTCCTCGAGGATCGCGTCCGCCTCGCGGCGGGCCTCCGTGACGATGCGCTCCTGGGCGATGAGGCGGTCACGCTCGGCCCGGGCATCGGCGAGGATCTGGGTCGCGTCCTCCTGCGCGTGCTCGAGCAGTTGCGCTCGGTCGCGCATGAGACGCTTGGCGCGGAACACCTCGTCGGGCACCGCACGACGCAGGTCGTCCAGGAGGGCCTCGACCTCGCCGCGGTCGATGCGCACCGACGAGGACAGCGGGATGGCCTTGGCCTCCGCGACCAGCCGCGCGAGCTCATCGAGCAACGTCTCGACGTCGTCGGGCATCGGAGCGTCGTCCATGACCTCGCTCATCGCGCCCGGTCTCCTCGTCGGTCCCCGTGCCATCCGTGCCATCGGCGCAGCGGCTGCCGGCGGCCGAGCCTAGCCCCGGTCCATCGCGCCCCACCGGGCCGTCCGCGGCCCCACGGCCGCGGGCCCGGGCCGTCGACCAGCCCGCGGAGGACCGAGGGCTCAGGCGAGCCGACGGGCCAGCGCGGCCGCGACCGCCGGGGGGACGATGCCGTCGAGCGGACCACCGAGGCGCGCGATCTCCTTGACGAGCGAGCTCGACACGTCGGCGTGCGCCGGGTCGGAGGGCAGGAGCAGGGTCTCGAGCCCGCCCATCCGCCGGTTCATGCGCGCCATCTGCACCTCCGCCTCGAGGTCGCCGGCGCCGCGCAGTCCCTTGACGACGGTGGTGATCCCGAGACGCGCCGCGACATCGACGAGCAGGCCGTCCGCGGCGATGACCTCGACCCCACCGGCCTCGGCGAGCTCGGCCGCGAGCAGGGCGACGCGCTCCTCCGGGGCGAACAGCGGCGCCTTGCCCGGGTTGGTCACGACCGCGACGACGACGCGGTCGAAGAGCGCCACCGTGCGATGGATCACGTCGAGGTGCCCGCGGGTCGGAGGGTCGAAGCTGCCGGGAACGAGCGCAGCGCTCATGTTGGCTCCGTCTGCTCTGCCGGTCCCGGCGGGTGGTCGAGCTCGGGGTCGGCGGCGGGTGCGGGTTCGGCTGCCGGTGCACTCCGACGCGCGCGGTGCAGCGTGCTCGAACCGTAGCGGCGGGGCACCGACGCGACGAGGCCGGCCGGCCAGCGCGGCGCTGGGGACGCGCTCGCGCGCTCGACCACGACCTCGGCGTCACCGGCGAGGCAGCGGACCAGCCCGTCGAGCACCGCCGCCAGCTCGTC
>JBEAQO010000252.1:0-4474 GCA_041163825.1 Actinomycetota bacterium
TGCCGGTCGTCGCCATCGCGCTCGGTGCGCTCGTCCTCGCCGAACGGCCGGCCCCGATCGCGCTCGCTGGCGCCCTCCTCGTCGTCTCCGGAGCCTGGATCACCTCCCGCACCGGATCGCGGCCCGTGGCGACCGACCTCGCCTGAGGGCCTCGCCCGGGCCTCGCGCACCGGAACCGCACTGCTGCGACCGGTACCCTCGGAGGCTCGGACCGATGGGGGCGCGCATCGACCGCATGATGGCTCGTACGTCACGCTGGCGTCGCGCAGCCTCGTCCCTGCTCGCGCTCGGTACGGGCGTGCTCGTGCTGGGCGCGCTCGGTGCGAGCCCGACGTCGGCGGCCGCCGCTCCCTCCGTCACGCTCACCCGCGTCGAGGGGCCCATCACCCCGGTCACCGACGAGCACCTCGCCGATGCCATCGCGATCGCGGTCGCCGACGGGCGAGATGCGCTGATCGTGGTCCTCGACACGCCCGGCGGGCTGGTGAGCTCGACCCGGCGCATCGTCCAGTCGTTCCTCGGTGCGCCCCTGCCGATCGTCGTCCACGTCGCCCCCTCCGGTGCCGATGCCGGGTCGGCCGGCACGTTCATCACCTATGCCGCCCATGTCGCGGCGATGGCGCCCGCGACGACCATCGGTGCCGCGACCCCGATCGACCTCGAGGGCGGGGAGGTCGGTGACAAGGTGGTCGAGAACACCGCGGCGTTCGCCCGCGCGATCGCCGAGGAGCGCGGACGCGACGTCGCCTTCGCGGTCGAGGCGGTCCGGGACGGGGCATCGATCACGGCCGAGGAGGCCCTCGAGCGGGGAGCCATCGATCTGCTGGCGGACGACACGGCGTCCCTGCTCGCCGCGATGGACGGCCGCGAGGTCCGCGTGGCAGGCGAGCCCCGCCTCCTGCGCACCGCGGACGCGACCGTGCACGAGTACACCATGAGCCCGGCGCGGCGCCTGCTCTCGATCATCGTCGACCCGAACGTCGCGTTCCTCCTCCTCTCGCTCGGCACCCTCGCCATCCTCTACGAGATCGCGAACCCCGGGCTCGGCCTCGGTGGGGTCGTGGGCGCGGTGTCCCTGGTGCTCGCGCTCTACGCGCTCTCGGTGCTCCCGGTCGCGCAGGCAGGGGTGGCGCTGCTCGTCGTGGCGGGCGTGATGTTCCTCGCCGAGCTCCTCGCTCCGGGCATCGGGGTCGGGGCAGCGGGCGGGACCGCAGCGCTGCTGCTCGGGGGCCTGTTCCTGTTCCGCGCGGACAGCGGCCTCGCGATCACGCTCACCGTGCTCGTGCCGACCACGCTGATCGTCGCGGCCCTCGTGGTCGCCCTGGGCGTCCTCGTCGCCCGAACCCGGTCCGTCCGGCCGCCGCCCGGCGCCTCGGACCTCGCCGGGAGGACCGTGGTCGTCGAGGGCGCCGCCGAGGGCCACCCGCGAGCCCGGGTCGCCGGCGCCTTCTGGCGGCTCGTGGGGGACGAGGGCCTCGAGCTCGTCGACGGACAGACCGTCGTGGTCCTGCGCCGCGAGAACCTCGACCTGGTCGTCGGACGGTCCGACGACGTCACCGCTGCCCCACGGAGCATGCCCTGATGGATTCCCTGATCGGTCTCGCCCTCCCCGTCGTCCTCCTCGTCGCGATCCTCGTCGCGTCGGTCCGCATCGTCGACGAGTACGAGCGCGGCGTGATCTTCCGGATCGGCCGCGTCATCGGCGCCAAGGGTCCGGGCCTGTTCCTCATCGTCCCGATCATCGATCGGATGGTCAAGGTGAACCTGCAGACCGTCACGCTCGACATCCCACCTCAGGACATCATCACCAAGGACAACGTGACCATCCGTGTCAACGCGGTCGCCTACTTCAACGTGACCGAACCGGTGGCTGCCGTCGTGCGGATCCAGAACTACGTCTTCGCGACCTCCCAGATCGCTCAGACCACGCTCCGCTCGGTCATCGGCGGTGTGGAGCTCGACGAGCTGTTGATCAACCGGGATCAGGTCAACGTGCAGCTGCAGGAGATCATCGATGGCATCACCGACGAGTGGGGCGTGAAGGTCACGCTCGTCGAGGTCAAGGACGTGGAACTGCCCGACATGATGCGGCGTGCGATGGCACGGCAGGCCGAGGCCGAACGCGAACGGCGTGCGAAGGTCATCCATGCGCTCGGGGAGTACGAGGCCGCCCAGCGCCTCGCAGAGGCTGCGGAGGTCATGGCGCAGCAGTCCGGGGCGATGCAGCTCCGCCTCCTCTCGACGTTGAGCGACATCACGTCCGAGAAGAACTCGACCGTCGTGTTCCCGTTCCCGGTCGAGCTCCTGCGCTTCTTCGAGGGGTCGAGCCAGCGCTAGCCTCACGGCGCGATGGCGCGAGCCCGCTCCTCCGACCCGTCCCACGAGGCCGGCGATGACGACCTTCCACCGCCTCCTCGGGGCCGTGATCGTCGCGGCCTTCGTGACGATCATGCTCGGTGCGGTCACGCTGCGCCTCATCGGACGCATCGGGACCCCGACGTGGCTGCGCGGCCTCCAGCACTGGACGGAGAACCTGCTCGTCGTGCAACTGCTCGGCGGCCTCGTGCTGCTCGCGATCGGCCGCAGGGCCGGCGGCGGGCCGGTCGCCTGGCTGCACTACCTCTACGGCTCCCTCTTCCCGTTCATCGCCGTGGTCGGTGGGCGCCTCGCCGCGCTCCGACGCGAGCGCTTCGCCTACGTCGGCCTCGGCTGGGGCGCGCTGGTCGCCTTCGGTCTCACGCTGCGAGCCGTCCAGAGCGGATGCGGCACACCGCTGGCCGAACTCTCCACCTGTCTGCTCCGATGAGGTCGCGAGCGCGACCGAGAGGACCGATGCCACGATGACACGACGCTTCGGACTGACGTTCGACTACCTCTGTCCGTTCGCCCGCATCGTCCACGAGCACGTCGTCCTCGCGCTGCGCTCGGGCGCCGACTGGGACGTGTCCTTCGTGCCCTACAGCCTCGCCCAGGGCCACGTCGAGGAGGGTGGCACCGCGGTCTGGGACCGCACCGACCCGCTCTCGGCGAGCGGGGTGCGTGCCCTGGCGAGCGGGCTCGCCGTCCGCGATCACGACCCGGAGCGCTTCCTCGACGTCCATGCGGGGCTCTTCGCCGCGCGACACGACGAGGGTGCCGATCTCCGTGACCCGGCGGTGATCGATCGTGTCCTCGTCGCTGCCGGGGTCGACGCCGAGGCGATCGCGGCACACGTGGCATCCGGCGGCCCCCTCGCCCGACTCGCCGAGGAGCACACCCGTGCGGTCGAGGAGCGCTCCGTCTGGGGCGTGCCCACCTTCCTCGCCTCCCGCGCGGTGTTCGTCCGGCTCCTCGAGCGCCCCGAGGGTGACGCCGCGCTCGCCGTCTCACGCATCGAACGGGTCCTCGACCTCATCGATGGCATGCCCGAGCTCCACGAGTTCAAGCAGGCGGACCTCCCCTACTGAGCCCCCGGGGGCACGGGGGCCGGCGGCTACACTCGGTCCGGGTCGGACCCTGGTCCCGCCCGCCCTTCCGGGGTAGCTCAACTGGCAGAGCAGTCGGCTGTTAACCGAAAGGTTTGTGGGTTCGAGTCCCACCCCCGGAGCCCTTCGACCGACCGGACCGCACCGAGCTACGTCGCGACGCTCCCGGCCGACCGCGCGCCGGTCGCTGTCAGGCGACCGTGATGACCTGCTTGCCGAACACGCGACCGGCGAGCAGCCGTTCGAACCCCTCGCGTGCGGACGCGAGTTCGACGGGCGGTTCCATCGGCGGCCGGATGCCCGACGCGACGACGAGACGGACGAGCGCGACGAGTTCGTCACGGGTGCCCATGGTCGACCCCACGACCTCCAACTGCCGGAAGAACAGCCGACGGAGGTCGATCGTGCCGACCGGCCCGGCGGTCGCACCCGAGACCACGACCCGGCCCCCCGGAGCGAGGGACCGGAGCGAGTGCTCGAGGGTGGGCGCGCCGACCGTGTCGATGACGACCTCGACCCGCTCCGCGAGCCGCTCCCCCGCAAGGACCACGGCATGCGCGCCGAGCCCCAGCACCCGCTCGAGCCGCCCCGCATCGCGCCCTGCGACCGTGACGTGGGCGCCCGCGGCCCGAGCGAGCATGACGGCCGCGGTCGCCACACCTCCACCCGCCCCCTGGACGAGGATGCGATCCCCCGGCCGCAGTCGACCGCGCGTGAAGAGCATCCGGTAGGCGGTCAACCACGCCGTCGGGAGACAGGCCGCCTCCTCGAACGAGAGCCCGGTCGGCTTCTCGATGAGGTTGTTCCGGGGCACCGCGACGCGCTCCGCCAGCGTGCCATCGTGGACCTCCGAGAGGAGGGTGCGATCGTCGGCGAGGGTCTCGTCGCCACCACCGACCTGCGAGAGGACGGCGTGGACGATGACCGCGCGACCATCGTCCGTGGTACCGGCGGCGTCGCACCCGAGCACGATGGGCAGGCGCGTCGGGTCGATGCCCACACCGCGCAGC
>JBEAQO010000253.1:0-7774 GCA_041163825.1 Actinomycetota bacterium
CCCCTCGCCGGCGTCCCCGAACGTCACGGCCCGCCCATCGATGGTGGTGCGGTGCCAGCGGAGCGGGGGCAGCGACCTCGGTGGCATGCTGGACCTCCGCGACCGCCCGATCGCGACCGCCCGTTCCCGGCCGCGCATGCTGCGATGGCCGAGCCTACTCGCCGGCCTCGGACGCACCCGGCGCTGCCTCGCGCGCGCCGAGCGCATCGGACGCGCGCGGCTGCGCCTCACGGGCGACCAGCGCATCGAACGCGGAGCGCAGCGCCTCGACCGCTCCGGCACCGCCGTGGCCCGCACGGCCACGACCGACGGCCGCGCCGTCGATCGCGACCACGTCGCGCAGTCCCGCGACGGCCGAGGTCACGAGGACGGCATCCGCGGCCACGAGCTCGTCCAGCGTGAGCGGAGCCTCGATGACCCTCCGGCCCGTGAGGGCACCGCCACGCACGACCTCGAGCACGGCGGCTCGCGTGATCCCGGGGAGGGCCCGCTCGCCGACGGGCGGGGCGATGACCTCGCCGTCGACGATCGCGATGAGGTTGCCGTTGGCCGCCTCGACGACGTGGCCGTCGTCGACGAGCAGGGCGAGGTCCGCGCCGGCCGCTCGTGCGAGGAGCAGGGCTCGGTGGGCCGCGGCGTAGGAGGTCGACTTCGTCGCGGCCAGGTCCCGGGCCCCGACGAACGTGGCCGCACGTGCCGGTGGCAGCGGGACCGGCGGCGCTGGGTGGACGGTCACGATGCGCGTCGGTCGACCGATGGTGGGTGGGGGGAACTCGGCCTCCGGATCGAGCGGGCCCGCGGTGACCGTCAGGCGCAGGACGAGGTCGTCGATGCCGCTGCGTGCTCGAGCGGTCCGCCGGGCGAGCTCGTCGACGATCGCATCGATCGCGAGGGCGAGCTCGGCGGTGTCGATCTCGATGCCGAGGTCCGCGCCGCCGCTCCGGAGGCGATCGAGGTGCAGGGCGAGCCGGAAGGTCGCGCCGGCGCGCACCCGCAGCGTCTCGAACACCCCGATGCCGCTGCGAAGGCCGAGATCGAGCGCGCTCACCCGCGCCGTCTCGACATCGAGGAGCACGCCGTCGACCCAAGCGGGAAGCGTCATCCGGGCACCGTCGTCCGTGGGCGTCGCCCCGCCGCGTCGGCCGTGTCGGTCGCGACGTGGGTCGCTCCGAGCACCCGCAGGAACGCCGCCGCCTTGTCGAGGCTCTCGGCGACCTCGGCGTCGGGGTCCGAGTCCGCGACGATGCCGCCACCGGCGCCGTACTCGACCGTGCCGTCGGGATGGAGCGTCGCGGTACGGATCGCGACCGAGAGCCGTGCGGCACCCGGAGCGAGGAACCCGAGCGCCCCGCAGTACCAGCCGCGCGGGACCGGCTCGAGCCGGTCGATCAGGCGCATCGCTGCACGCTTGGGTGCGCCGGTGATCGAGCCGCTCGGGAACGTCGCGGCGAGGAGCCCTCCCCAGCCCACGTCGGGCCGCAGCTCGCCGCGGACCGTCGAGGCGAGGTGCCATACGGTCGGATGGGCCTCGAGGCGCGCGAGCTCCTCGACGTGCACGCTGCCGGGACGACAGACCCGGCCGAGGTCGTTGCGCTCGAGGTCGACGATCATGACGTTCTCGGCCCGGTCCTTGGCCGAGGTCGCGAGGTCATCGGCCAGGGCCGCGTCGAGCTCGGCGTCGGTGGAGCGCGGACGTGTGCCCTTGATGGGGCGGGTCCTGACGGTGCGGCCGTCGACCTCGAGGAAGGTCTCGGGGGAGATCGAGGCGATGCCGAGTCCGGGCAGCAGCGCGGCGTGGCTCGCCGGAGAGGCGGCGATCAGCGCATCGGCCAGCGCGAGGACGTCCCCCGGCCAGCTGCCGGACAGGCGCTGGGTCAGGTTCACCTGGTAGCAGTCGCCTGCCGCGATGTGCTCGAGGATCGACGCGATCGCCGCACGGTGCTGCGCGGGCGGGAGCGAGGTGCGAGCGGGTCCGGGACGCACGCGCCGCTCGGGGGCGAGCGGTCCGGCCGATGCCTCGGCCCACGCCAGGCGTTCCAGCATGGTCCGACGAGCGATCGCGGCGTCGCCCGTCAGGAGCCCCGGATGCAGCACGAGATGGGCGCGTTCGCGTCCCGGGTCGACGGCGACCACGAGGCCGACGAGCCGCAGCGCGAGCGAGGGCCGGTCGTGCCCGTCCGCGACCGGGGCAGGCAGGCCGACCGAGCGGTGGGCGAGGTCGTAGGCGAACGCGCCGACCAGCCCACCGCCGAACGCCGGCGCACCGGACGCCGGTCCCGGACCGGGCCCGATGCCGAGGCGGTGGGCGAGGGCATCGATGGCGCGGAAGGGATCGGTGCCGAGGTCCTCCACGGCGCCGTCGGCGTGGTGGACCCGGGTCGAACGCCCGTCGTCGACCATGCGGAGGCGGTCGGGATGACCGTGTCGACCGAGGTCGGGCACGAGGTAGGTCCAGCCCGTTCCGGGCGCGCTCTCGAGGACATCGGCCGGTTGCAGCAGCGCGCGCAGCCGGGCGACGTCGATGCGTCCGTCCGGGTCTCGGGGGATCCGAGGGACCTCGACGTGCACCGGACCGGTGTCGGGGGCCCGCATCATCGGTCCGAGGTCACCCGGTGGCGGCGGCGGAACGCTCGCTCGTCGAGCACGTCGAGGTCATGCTCGAGCTCGCGCTCGAGGTCGTCGGCGAGCTCCGCGTCGGTGAAGGTCCAGGCCCACACCATCCGACCGGTCCCGCGCGCGACGAGCTGCACGTCGAGGAAGACCGCGCCGGCCGGGGTGGTCCGGCGCTGGACGGCGACCCGGAAGGCGCGCCGCGCGGGTCCGTCGGTCACGAGGGCCTCGAGGTCGTCAGGTCCGTACGGCCCGAGGAGCGGCCCGGGACCGGGGGACGAGGTGCACCACGACGCTACCGGCGGCCGCGAGCACCTCCGGGGCTACGCTCGGGGCGCGGCCGTCCGGGACGGCCGACCGAGGGGCCGACCGTGGGGCCGCGTCGGTCCCCGTTCGGCGAAGGGCAGGCTCGTGCGGATCTACACGAAGACCGGGGACGACGGCACGACGGGTCTGCTCTTCGGCGGCCGAGTCGACAAGCACGACCTGCGAACGACCGCCTACGGCACCGTCGACGAGACCTGCAGCGCGCTGGGGCTCGCGCGCGCGGAGCTCGTCGGTGAGCTCGCGGACCTGGTGCTCGAGGTCCAGCGCGAGCTCTTCGTCGTCGGGGCCCAGCTCGCCACCGACGAGGGCAACTGGGAGCGGCTCGAGCCGGGCGTGTCGCGGGTCGACGATGCGATGGTGGACGCGCTCGACGCTCGCATCGATGCCTGCGTCGCTCGCCACCCGATCCCGCAGCACTTCGTCGTCCCGGGCGGCAACCGTCCGGCGGCCGCGCTCGACCTCGCTCGGACCGTGTGCCGCCGCGCGGAGCGGTACGTGGTGGCGATGGATCGTGCCGGGATGCTCCCCGACCGCGCGCCGCTGCACTACCTCAACCGCTGCGCCGACTACCTCTTCGCACTGTCCCGCGAGGTCGAGGGGCGCCACGTCCCCTCCCGCGCGGACCTCGACGCCGGCTCGGCCTGAACGGGCGCGCTCAATCGTCGTAGGTGTGCTCCGCGGCGGGGAACTCCCCGTCGGCGACCTCGGAGCGGAAGGCCTTGACGGCCGAGGCGATCTCCCTGCGCAGGTCCGCGTAGGGCTTCACGAAGCGTGGGCGTCGGCCCGGGGTCAGGCCGAGCAGGTCGTGCCACACCAGCACCTGCGCGTCCGTCCCCGGACCGGCCCCGATGCCGATGGTCGGGATCCTCAGCGCCGCGGTGACCGCGCTGCCGACCGATCCCGGCACGCCCTCGAGCACGATCGCGAAGGCTCCGGCCGCCTCGAGCCGCCGCGCGTCCTCGACGAGCCGCTCGGCGGCGCCCTCGCCCCGTCCCTGCACGCGGAACCCTCCGAACGCATGGACGGACTGCGGGGTGAGTCCGAGATGGCCCATCACCGGGATGCCGGCGGCCACGAGGTGCTCGACCGAGCGCACGACCGCTGCTCCGCCCTCCAGCTTGATGGCCGCCGCCCCTCCCTCCTTGAGGACGCGCGTCGCGGAGGCGAGGGCCTGCGAGGGGGAGTCCTGGTACGTGCCGAAGGGGAGGTCGGTCACGACGAGCGCGTCCCGCACGCCGCGGACGACCGCCCGCGTGTGATGGAGCATGTCGTCGAGCGTGACCGGGAGCGTCGTCGGATGGCCCAGGACGACCATGCCGAGGCTGTCGCCGACGAGCACGACGGGAACGCCGAGCTCGTCGAGGAGTGCGGCGGCGCCGGCGTCGTAGGCGGTGACCATGACGAAGCGCTCACCGCGCGCCTTCATGGCAGCGAGGTCGTGGATGCTGATGGGGCGCGGCCGACGCACGTCGTCGGTCGCCCCGTCCATGCGATGGACGGACACCTCGGTGCTCCTCCTGCCGGCCCGGGTCCGGGTCCAGCGGTGGCGGACGGGTGCTGCCCGACCAGTGTGCCCGAACGGCGCGCCGGTCGCTGCGCGCCGTGGCGGAGCGACGTCCGGGTCAGCGGGCGCGGCGGGGGTCCCAGGCGTTGGAGATGGGGACCCTTCGCTCGCGCCCGAACGCTCGCGGGGTGACCTTGGGGCCGGGGGCGGCCTGGCGGCGCTTGTGCTCGGCGCGGTCGATCCGGGTGACGACCTCGAGGACCAGCGCGTGGGGATGGCCACGGGCCACGAGCTCCTCGATGGACTCGTCGAGCTCGACGTAGCCGTGCACCAGGTCGTCGAGGACCTCGTAGGGCGGGAGGGAGTCCTGGTCGAGCTGGCCCGGGCGGAGCTCGGCAGACGGGGGCTTGGTCAGCGTCGAGGCAGGGATGACCTCGCCGTCGCGGTTGCGCCAGTGGGCGAGCTCGTAGACGAGGAGCTTCGGCACGTCCTTGAGCGGCGCGAACCCGCCCGCCATGTCGCCGTAGAGCGTCGCGTAGCCGACGGCGTACTCGGACTTGTTGCCGGTCGTGAGCACGATCGCACCGTGCTCGTTCGACAACGCCATGAGCACGAGGCCCCGAAGGCGCGACTGCAGGTTCTCGTAGGCGACCCCAGCGTCGGCCACCGGGTCGGTCACGACCTCGCCGGCGAGCGCCGCACCGGCGGCCGTGAGCATCCCGCCGATCGGGACCTCGAGGAAGCGGCATCCCAGGGCCGAGGTGAGGTCGCGCGCATCGCTCCTGGAATGCGTCGACGAGTGGGGCGCCGGCATCGCGACGCCGGTGACGTGCTCGGCACCGAGGGCGTCCACCGCGAGGGCGGTGACCACGGCGGAGTCGATGCCGCCCGAGACGCCGACGATCGCGTCCGTGAATCCGTTGGCGAGGCAGTAGTCGCGCGTGGCGCGGACGAGCGCCGCCCAGACCTCCGCGACCGGGTCCAGGCGGGGTGCCGGGGCACGGTGGGGGCGGACGCTCACCCCCTCGACGGTCACGAGGACGAGGTCCTCGTCGAACTGCGCGCCTCGCGCGACGATGTCGCCCCGCCCATCGGCGACCATCGAGTCGCCGTCGAAGACCAGCTCGTCCTGCCCGCCCACGAGGTTGACGTAGCACACCGCGGTCCCGAGCTCCCGGGCGTGCCGGGTGACCCATGCCTCGCGTTCGGCCCGCTTGCCGCGGTGCCAGGGGGATGCGTTGAGGGCGACGAGGACCTCCGCGCCGGCGCCGACGAGTCGTGGGGCCGGTCCGGTCGTCGACCACAGGTCCTCGCAGACCACCACCCCCACCGACGTCCCAGCGACGTCGATCGGTGGATGGTCGGGGGCCGGAGCGAAGTAGCGTGCCTCGTCGAACACGCCGTAGTTGGGGAGCCGCTGCTTGCCGACGCTCGCGACGATGCGACCGTCCCGGAGCACCGCCGCGGCGTTGGTCAGGCGCCGGGTCGCGGCCGTGACGTCCCACGCCTGCTCGCGGTCGGATCCCCCCGCCGCGCCCTCGGGGTCGCTCCCGGCCGCGACGTAGCCGACGATCGCGGTCGAACCGGCGGGGCCGCGGGTCGCCAGGCGCTCGATCGCTGCGAGATCGGCGCGCACGAACTCCCGACGCAGCAGGAGGTCCTCGGGGGGGTAGCCCGTGACCGCGAGCTCGGGCAGGACGACGAGGTCCGCTCCGATGTCGGCCGCACGACGCCAGGCCGCGAGGATGGCGTCGACGTTGGCCTCGATGGCACCGACACGGCATGCCACCTGCGCGAGCGCGATGGTCAGCGCCACCTCTGATGGCCCTCCGAGCGAAACACGGCGGTAACGCGGGCACAACGGCCGGGAAACGGCCCCTTCGTAGCGTCCCCACCGTAGCGGGCGGACGTCCCCGATCCCCGTCCGCCCGTCGGGAGGTCGTCCATGTCGCGCCGCTCCAGGATCGCCCTGCTCACCGCCGTTCTCCTCATGGTCGTCGCGCTGCCCGCAGCGGCCCAGGACGCCGTCGACGTCGAGGCCCTCGCCCTCGGCGCCCTCGTCCTCTACTTCATGGTCGCGACGGCGCTCGTCTTCATCATGCACGCCGGGTTCGCCCTGTTGGAGGCGGGCTTCACGCGCCAGAAGAACGCGGCGAACATCATCGGCAAGAACCTGATGACCATCTCGCTGGGGACCCTCGTCTACTACGTCGTCGGTTGGGGCCTGATGTACGGCGCCTCGGCCGGGGGGCTCGTCGGCACCGACAGCTTCGCCCTCACGGGTTCGTCCTACGAGCCCGTGGCCACGCTGGAGATCGACTTCGCCTTCCAGGCGATGTTCGCCGCGACCGCCGCGACCATCGTGTCCGGCGCGGTCGCGGAGCGGATGCGCTTCGGTGCCTACGTCGCGGTCGCGGTCGTGATGACCGGGCTCATCTATCCGGTCGTCGGTGCGTGGACGTGGGGCGGCGGCTGGCTCTCCGAGCTCGGCTTCACCGACTTCGCCGGCTCCACCATCGTCCACCTGACCGGCGGTGTGGCGGCACTCGTGGGAGCAGCCATCCTCGGCCCCCGCATCGGCAAGTTCGATGCCCGCAGCGGCCGGCCCCGCGCGATCCCCGGGCACTCGATGCCGCTCGCGGCCCTGGGCGGACTGCTGCTCTTCTTCGGCTGGTTCGGCTTCAACGGCGGCTCGGTCCTCGCGCTCGATGGTCCGGCGATCGGAGCGGTCCTCGTCACGACGGCGCTCGCGGGGTGCGCGGGTGCCGTCGCGGCAGGGGCGATGACCCGGCTCGCGGGTGGCAAGTGGGACGTCGCGATGATCATCAACGGCATGCTCGCCGGGCTGGTCGCGATCACCGCGGGTGCCGACTCCGTCTCCAACCCGCTCGCGATCCTCGTCGGCGCCATCGCGGGGGTCGTGGTCGTCCGGGCGGTCCCGTTCCTCGACGCTCGTGGGATCGACGACCCGGTCGGGGCGGTCAGCGTCCACGGGATCATCGGCATCCTGGGCACGCTGTGGGTCGGCATCGCAGCGGGCGACGGCGGGCTGCTCTCGGGCGGCGGCGCGTCGCTCCTGGTCGCGCAGGTCATCGGCGTGGTCGCGGTCGTCGCTTGGGTGGGCCTGGCGACGGCCGCGCTGTTCCTCGCGCTCCGCTCGTCCGGGCAGCTCCGGGTGTCGGAGCGCGAGGAGCTCGAGGGCCTCGACATCCATGAGCACGGCTTCCCGGGCTACCCGGAGCTGGTGTTCGGTGCGGGCGGCTCCGGCGGCCCGAGCAGTTGAGGTCGGTGCGACCCGCTCGCGGGTCGCACCGGGTCGCGGGCGGAGCATGA
>JBEAQO010000254.1:0-2888 GCA_041163825.1 Actinomycetota bacterium
GCACCACCTCCACGTCCGACCCCAACGGCAACGCCTCCGACAACGTGTCCAACATCGTCGCCAACGACCACGACGGCCCCCGCGTCGGCACCACCACACTCACCCGACCCGACACCACCGCCCACCTCTCCGTCAGTAGCATCGTACTCCGAGGAGTCGTCGGGCCCGGAGGGACCGAAGCATGGGGCCCACCGTGACGTCGTCGTCGCCCGTCCCTCGCCTCCGGCACGTCGTCCCGACCGTCGGGCCGTCGGCACCCGCTCCTCTGCGCGAGGCGCACGCGGAGGTGCTCGACTCCATCGAGCGCGCGGTCGCCGTGTCGGCCGGGCGGGTCGATGTCGAGGTCGTGCTCGCACGCTTCCCCGACGAACCGGGACCGGACCGTCCGACGTTCCTCGACGCGCCGGTGCTGGCCTCGTCGAGCCTGGACGTGGTCGGGCCGACGGCCCCGCGGAGGCTCCCCCTGCTGCGGCAGGTGCTCGACGCCTTCCGAGCGCCGGGGAGCTACGACGCCCTGATCCTGACGAACGCGGACATCGGCCTGCAGCCGGAGTTCTACGACATCGTCGTCGACATCCTCGCGGACGGTCACGACGCGTTCTGCATCAACCGACGCAGCGTCACCGCGCGACACGGCGGGATGGGCTCCGCGCTCGCGCGGGCGCAGGTCGGGGCACCGCATCCGGGGCACGACTGCTTCGTCCTCGTGCCCGAGCTCCTCGAGGGGCTCGATGTCGGGGACGTGCTGCTCGGGACCCGCTACGTGGCCTCCACGCTCCTCGAGGCGCTGCGCGACCGGGCGCTGCGCTTCCGGGTGTTCGGGGACCTCCATGCCACCTTCCATGTGGGGGACGACCGGCCATGGCAGCGCCCGGAGCACGAGGTGCTCACCGAGTCGAACCTGCGTGCGTCCGAGGCCGCGCGCCAGCGACGAGCGGCACGACGCCCAGAGGGCGCGACCTCCGTCCGCGCCCTCCTCGGGTCGCTGCACCCCGGCTTCCGACCGCGACGGTTGGTCTTCTGCGCCGCCCCGGCCCGCTCCGGCACCGCGTTCCTCGCGAACCTGCTCGCCGTCGCGCCGACCGTCGATGCCGGCCACGAGCGCGGCCCGACGATGAGCGGTCCGTGGCTGCGCGACATCGGGGAACAGGGCCTGGCGGCGACCCGGGCGCATCGTCGGGTCAAGGCCGACGCCATCGCCGTCGAGCTCGACCGACTGCAACGCCACCGGGTCTACGTCGACACGTCGCACCTCTTCCTCACGGCCTTCCACGACGTCGTCCTGGACGGCTTCGACCACGTCGGCCTCCAGGTCATCGCCCTGCGGCGCGACCCAGTGGACGTCGCACGGTCGATGCACCTGCTCGGGTGGTTCTCCGACCTCAACCCGACGTGGCCCGACTGGTTCCTCGACCCGACCCGGGCGGCCTCGGGCCTCGACATCGGGTCCGAGGAGCTCGACGGGCCGCTGGACCGCATCCTCGCGCACCTCGCCGAGGTCCTCGCCACCCGCGAGCGGCTCCGTGGGGCCACGCCGACGGTCCGCTGGATCGACGCGGACCTCCCGGGGCTGACGACGCGCACCGGAGCGAACGCGCTGCTCGCCGAGCTCGGGCTCAGGGCCCGGGTGGGTCGGTGGGGTCCGCAGCGCCGGCGCGTCAACGCCCGGACCGAACGCAAGGTCCGAGACGCGAGGGCCATCACGCGCGGACGCATCGCCGAGGAGCTCGATGCGTTCCTCGAGCGCTTCGATGACCGACCGGCGCTCGCAGCCCTGCGCGAGGAGCGTGCGCGATGGCGATGAGCGAACCCCGCGATGTGTGGTTCCTCTACCACGTTCCCAAGACCGGAGGCCAGACGCTGCGGAACCACGTCCGAGCACGGCTCGGTGCGACGGCACACCTCAACCTCGGACGCTGGTCGCCCGAGGACCCTCCGGTCGAGGCGTCGACGTGGACCGAGGTCCTGGAGCACGCCGACCCCGCAGCGGTCCGGGTCCTGACGGGGCACTTCGTCGAGCGGTCCGGCACCTCCCTCTTCCCGGCCGCGCGCGTGCGTGAGGTCCTCGTGCTCCGCGACCCGCTCGCCCGCCTGGTCTCGAACTGGCGCTACGCCTGCTGGAGCTGGCCGAAGCGCGGCTGGCGCACGCCGACGTTCGGGGAGTTCGCCGCTCAGCAGGGCCGGGACCCGATGACCGCATGGGTCGGGCGCCTCATCGGGGAACGCCGCCCGTGGATGGCGCTGGATGCGGCGCTGTACGCGCTCGAGGGCATGACGGTCGTGACGGTCCTCGAGGACCTCGATCGCGTCACGCCGTCGCTGCTCGCCGCCATGGGGCTCGGGGGCGAGCTCCCGTCCCGGGCCAACCGGGCCGGCGTCGACTACGCGGCCCCGGATCCGCCCGACGTCGGGGAGCTCGAGCGTGCGCTCGAACGGCTGCACGGCGACGTCATCCTCCACCGCGCCGCGGCCGCCCGGACCGCGGTGTCGATCGAGCGCCTCAGTGCGATCGCGGAGGGAGCCTCGTCGCCCGAAGGCTGAACCACGCGTAGCTCAACATCCAGGGCAGGTGCACCGCGAGCAGGACCCACGACCGCGCCCGGCCGAAGCCGGCGTCGCGCACCCGACGGTGTCGACGGCCGAGTTCCTCGACCAGTCGGACCACCGCGAGGACGACGAGCATCGGCAGCGGTGGACGTCGGCGGGCCAGCTCGACGACGGCCGCATCGCTCGGTCCGGGTGGGAGCGCGCGGTCCGGCGCGAAGCGCAGTCCGGCGGAGGCGGCGTAGCTGCGCGAACGGCTGAGCACCTGCCGCAACCGCGTCGGATTGCGATGGAACACCCCGAAGGCATCCGAAGCCACCACCCCGACCCCCGCCGCATGCGCC
>JBEAQO010000255.1:0-6534 GCA_041163825.1 Actinomycetota bacterium
ACCTCGGTCGCGACCTCTCGCAGGGCCGCATGGGTGAGCCGATCCGCGGCGCGCTGGCCGAGGTCCTCGAGCGCCGCTTCCTGGTCGACGAGCTCTACGCGGCCGTCTTCGTCGGCCTGGGTGGGCGCCTCGGGCGTGGGCTCGCGCGCTTCGATGCCGCGGTCGTCGACGGCGCCGTTCGGGGTGCGGGCGCGGGTGCCGTGGTGCTGGGCGATCGCGTGCGGCGCGCCCAGAGCGGTCGGACGCGGACCTACCTCGCCGTCATGGTCGTCGGCACGGCGCTCGTCGTCGTCGCCCTGCTGATGGCGAGGTGATCCGATGGGTCCGCTGACGCTCACGGTCTTGCTCCCGCTCCTCGCGGCGGTGGGGCTGGGCATCGCGCCGCCGCGCTCGGAGCGCACGACCAAGCTCGTCGGGCTCGGGGCATCCCTCGCGACGTTCGCGAGTTCGCTCGTGGTCCTCGCGCGCTTCGATCGGGGCGATGCCGGTCTCCAGCTGGCCGAGTCGTACGCGTGGATCCCGGCGATCGGTGCCGAGATCGCGTTCGCGGTCGACGGCGTCAGCCTCGTGCTCATCCTGCTCACCACGTTCCTGACACCGCTCGTCCTGATCGCGTCGTGGGACTCGGTCCGGGAGCGCGTGCTCGGCCACGTCGCCGCGTTCCTGGTCCTCGAGGCGGTCGTCATCGGCGTGTTCGCCGCGACCGACCTGCTCCTCTTCTACGTGCTCTTCGAGGCCTCGCTCGTGCCGATGTACCTCATCATCGGCATCTGGGGCGGCGCCGATCGTCGTCGAGCCGCGATCAAGTTCTTCCTCTACACGCTCGCCGGTGGCCTCGTGATGCTGGTGGCCGTCCTGACCCTGGCCGTGCGCGCGGGGTCCTTCGACTACGGCGCGATCCGGGCGCTCGAGCTCACGGCGTCCGAGCAGGGCTGGTTGTTCGCCGCGTTCCTGATCGCGTTCGCCGTCAAGGTGCCGCTCTTCCCGGTCCACACCTGGCTGCCCGATGCGCACACCGAGGCCCCGACGGGCGGCTCGGTCATGCTCGCCGGGGTGCTCCTGAAGATGGGGACCTTCGGGCTGCTGCGCTACGCGGTCCCGCTGTTCCCGGCGGCGGCGGTGGCCGCCGCGCCGTGGCTGCTCGGCGTCTCGGTCGCCGGCATCCTCTACGGCGCGATCGTCGCGCTGATGCAGCAGGACATCAAGCGACTGATCGCCTACTCCTCGGTCAGCCACATGGGCTTCGTGGTGCTCGGCACGTTCGCGCTCGACCGCACGGCCACCGCGGCCTCGGTCGTGCAGATGGTCAACCACGGGCTCTCGACCGGCGCGCTGTTCCTCATGATCGGTTTCCTCTACGAGCGCCGGCACACGCGCGAGATCGCGGCCTTCGGTGGGCTCGCGTCGCGCGTGCCCGTGATGGCCGGGGTCTGGCTCGTCGTCGCCCTGTCCTCGCTCGCGCTGCCCGGGACCAACGGCTTCGTCGGGGAGTTCCCGATCCTGCTCGGGACGTTCCGGGTCGCGCCGGCGATGGGCGTCGCCGCCGCGTTCGGTGCCGTGCTGGCCGCGCTCTACCTCCTGTGGTCCTACCAGCGCATCTTCCACGGCCCGCTCGAGGGCGACGAGAACCGGGGGACGCCGGACCTCTCGCGTCGCGAGCTCGGGGTGATGGCGCCGCTGCTCGCGCTGATCCTGGTCATCGGGTTCCACCCGCGCCCGCTCTACGAGCTCGTCCAGCCGGCGGTCGACCGCACCCTGGCCGAGGTCGCCGTCGCCGTCGACGCCGCGGACGCGGCCGCGGCGCTCGACGGGGAGGGCTGAGCCATGCTGCCCGTCCTGGCCCAGACCGCGACCCTGCCGACGCTGGGTGCGAGCGACCTCGCCGCGCTCGCGCCCGAGCTCGTCGTCACCGTCACGGCGCTCGTGCTGCTGCTCTCCGCCGCGACCCGCGGCCGGCTCCTGCTCGCGCTCGCACCCTCGGGTGCCGCCGCGGTCGCGACCGGGCTCCTGCTGCTCCGGGGCGGGGTCGGGACCGCGGGTGCGCTCGCGGTGCTCCTCGGGCTCGCGGCGCCGGGGCTCGTGCTGGCGCTGCCCGGGCGACCCCGGCTCGTGCGCGTGTGGCTCGCGGGGCTCGGCCTCGGGGCCGCGCTCCTGCTGACCCTCGCGCCCGTCGTCGGCGCGGTGCTCGGCGGGGCGTCCCTGGTCCCCGAGGCCGCCTTCGCCGGGTCGTTCGCAGGCGACGGCATCACGTTCGCCACGCGCCTGACGGTGCTGCTGACGGCCCTCCTCGTGCTTCCGCTCGGCCACGGCTACCTGAACGACCGCGGCATCTCGCGCGCCGAGCACGAGCCGCTGCTGCTGCTCGCGGTCGTCGGGATGACGCTGCTCGGTGGTGCGAACGACCTCATCACCCTCTTCCTCGCGCTCGAGCTGCTCTCGATCGCCCTCTACGTGCTCGTCGCGCTCGCGCGTCGGGACCGGCGCTCGCAGGAGTCGGGGCTGAAGTACCTGGTGCTCGGCGCGGTCGCGTCGGCGATCCTGCTCTACGGCATCGCCCTGACCTACGTCGCCACCGGAACGTTCGAGCTCGCGGCCATCGGTGCGCGCGTCGGTGCCATCACGACCTCGCCGGGCATCGTCACGCTCGGCTTGGCGCTGCTCGTCGTGGGCTTCGCGTTCAAGGTCGCGCTCGTGCCCTTCCAGCTCTGGACGCCCGACGTCTACCAGGGCGCGCCGACCAACATCACCGCGTTCATGGCGGCCGCGGTCAAGGCCGCGGCCTTCGCCGCGCTGCTGCGACTGCTGCTCGTCGCCTTCGGTCCGCTGGCGGCGCTCTGGGCGCCGCTGCTCGCGGTGCTCGCCGCCGTGACGATGCTCTACGGGGCGAGCGCCGCGCTCGTGCAGCAGGACGTCAAGCGCATCCTCGCCTACTCCTCCATCACGCACGCGGGCTACGCCACCATCGGCATCGTCGCGGCATCGGGGGAGGGGCTGAGCGCGACGCTGTGGTACCTGCTGACCTACGCGGTCTCGACGCTCGCCGCCTTCGGCGTGGTCATCGCCGTCGAGCGCCGTCGGCGCGGTGAGGTCACGCTCGTCGACCTTCGGGGCCTCGGTCGGACCTCCCCGGTGGCGGCGGGCCTCCTCGCGCTGGCGCTGCTCTCGCTCGCCGGCATCCCGACGACCGCCGGCTTCCTCGGCAAGCTCGCGGTCTTCCGTGCGGGCATCGAGGCGGGCTGGACCTGGCTCGTGGTCGTCGGTGTCGTCTCGAGCGTCATCGCCGCCGGGTTCTACCTGCGCATCGCCGGGCTCGTGTTCCTCGAGGAGCCCGACCCCGCGCGCGGTGCGCCGGTCCTCGGCGTCGGGCTCGCGCTGGCGGTCTCGATCGCCGGGCTCCTCGTCCTGAGCCTCGGCCTGCAGCCGCAGCTCGTCCTGCAGCTCCTGGCCGACACCGCCGCGATCCTGCGATGAGCGGCTCGGGACGCGGTGCGCGGCTGGCCATCCCCGCGCCCGTCCTCGCCGAGCTCGAGGCGCAGGGGCTGCCGGTGGCGGCGACGCTGGAGGCCGTCGAGCGCCGTCTCGGGGAGCAGGTCGCATCCAGCAAGGCGTTCGTCGACGAGACCGCGCGCTACCTCATCGACGCCGGCGGCAAGCGGTTCCGCCCCCTGCTGGTGGCGCTGACCGGCCACCTCGGCGACCCGACCCGGCCGGGGCTCGTGGACGCCGGCGTCATCGTCGAGCTCGTGCACCTCGCGACCCTCTACCACGATGACGTCATCGATGAGGCGGCCGCGCGGCGTGGGACCCCGAGCGCCAACTCGCGCTGGGACAACACGGTCGCGATCCTCACCGGCGACTACCTCTTCGCGCGGGCCTCCGACCTCTCGGCCGATCTCGGTGTCGAGGTCACGCGCATCATGGCGGCGACGCTCGCCCGTCTCTGCGAGGGACAGATCGCCGAGGTCCAGGGCTCGGTCGGTGCGCTGCCGCCCGATGTGCCGCGGCTCGTCCCCGACCTCGGGCACTACCTCGAGGTCATCGCGGGCAAGACCGCCTCGCTCATCGAGACCTCGTGCCGCTACGGGGCGCTGCTCTCGGGGGTCGACGCCGAGGGCGTCGAGGCGGCGGCCGCCTACGGGTTCGAGGTCGGGATGGCCTTCCAGCTCTCCGACGACCTCATCGACGTCACGGCGAGCGCGGCGGAGTCCGGCAAGGTCCCGGGGACGGACCTGCGCGAGGGGGTGCGGACCCTTCCGATCCTGCTCGCGCTGGAGGCCGACCCCGACGGCGAGCTCGCGCGGCTGCTCGACGGACCGCTGGGTGATGCCGAGGTCGCACGCGCGCTCGAGCTGGTGCGCACCGGGGACGCGCTCGCACGTGCCCGCGGCGAGGCCGAGGCGCGGGTGGCGGCCGCGGTCGAGCACCTCGGGCGCTTCGGGGACCGCCCCATCGTGACGGCGCTCCGCCGGCTCGCGGAGTACGCGGTCGACCGCGTCGGCTGAACCTGCATCGCGGGTCGGTCCGGGGGAGGGATCGGCGTGGCGCACGGGATCCCGGACGGCCTCGTCGGTCCCGGTTGGGACGAGGTGCTCGCGCCGGTCGCGGCGCGGATCGTGGAGCTCGGGGAGTGGCTGCGTGCCGAGCGCGCAGCCGGTCGACCCTTCGCCCCCGCCGGTCCGCGGGTGTTCGCCGCGCTCGCCATGCCCTTCGCGCAGGTTCGGGTCCTCCTGGTCGGACAGGACCCCTACCCGACGCCGGGGCACGCGATCGGGCTCGCCTTCGCGGCGGCCCCCGGGGTGCGCCCGCTGCCCCGGAGCCTCGACAACGTGCTCACGGAGTACGCGAGCGATCTCGGCCACCCGCGCCCCGCCGACGGTGACCTCACGCCCTGGGTCGAGCAGGGCGTGCTCCTGCTCAACCGCGTCCTGACCGTGGAGCTCGGACGGCCCGGTTCGCACCGCGGTCGTGGCTGGGAGGAGGTGACCGACGCGATCGTCGACGCGCTGGTCGCTCGCGGCGCGCCGCTCGTCGCGATGCTGTGGGGCAACGACGCGCGCGCCCTCGCCCCGCGGTTGGCCGAGGTGCCGCGCATCGAATCGGTCCACCCGAGCCCGTTGTCCGCCTCCCGAGGGTTCCTCGGCTCACGGCCGTTCAGCCGAGCGAACGCGGCGCTCGTCTCGCAGGGGGCGACGCCGGTGGACTGGCGGCTGCCCGGCTGAGGCCGCCGACCCTTCGGCGCGAGCGGTCCGGGTGCCGGACCGGGCCGCAGGACCCGGACGTGCGCACGGGTCGATGCCCTGCCGTGGTGGGCCCGGAACGGCCCGTCACGGCCCCTACGGGCCGCTTGCTAGGCTCGTGCTTCAGGCTCCGGGGCGCCCACGACCCGGCGGCCCCGTCGGACGTCGAGGCCGGAGGGACCAGCGGGTGAGCTTCAGCGCCCAGTGGGGCACCTTCGCCGTCCTCGCGGTCGTGGGGAGCCTCGTCTACGCCGTCGTGATGCTGGGCAACCGCCTGCTCCGGCCGAGCGTGCCGAGCCCGCTCAAGCTCTCGACCTACGAGTGCGGCGTGGAGTCGGTGGGGACCGGCTGGTCCCAGATGAACATCCGGTACTACATCTTCGCGTTCCTGTTCGTCATCTTCGACGTGGAGGCGATCTTCCTGTTCCCGTGGGCCGTGATCGTCGACCGCGTCGATGCGACGACCGTGCCCTCGGCGGCCTACGTGCTCGTGGCGATGTTCCTCTTCGTCGGCACGCTCCTCGAGGGGCTCGCCTACGCATGGAAGAAGGGGGTGCTGACGTGGGACTGATGGACCAGGTCGAGCTGCCGAAGCCGGTCAAGTACGTGTTCAACTGGGGCCGCAAGTACTCCCTGTGGTGCTTCAACTTCGGGCTCGCCTGCTGCGCCATCGAGTTCATCGCCGCGTCCACCTCGCGCCACGACTTCATCCGCCACGGGGTCATCCCCTTCGCGCACGGCCCGCGCCAGTCCGACCTGCTCGTGGTGTCCGGCACCCTCACCGACAAGATGGCGCCGGCGGTCAAGCGCCTCTACGAGGAGATGCCCGAGCCGAAGTACGTCATCTCCTTCGGGTCGTGCTCGAACTGCGGCGGCCCGTACTGGGACAGCTACTCGGTCACCAAGGGCGTCGACCAGATCATCCCCGTGGACGTCTACGTCCCGGGCTGCCCCCCACGTCCCGAGGCCCTGCTCGACGGCATCATCGCGTTGCAGGACCGCATCCAGAACGAGTCCCTCAAGGACCGCATGGCCGGACGGCGCCTCGATCCGGTCACGATCGGCGCCGACGCTCCGCTCCCCGAGGGGCTGCGCTCGTGAGCGCGGTGCTCGCCCGGCGTGACCGTGCGTTGACCCCCGAGGAGACCGAGGCGCTGCTGCGCAACCGGCTCGGGGACGGCGTGGTCGGCTCCACGATCGAGCACGGCACCTTCACGGTGCACGTCGCACCCGATGCCTGGGTCGAGGCGATGACCCGCTGCCGCGACGAGGGCCTGCTCGCCTACGACCTCTTCGA
>JBEAQO010000256.1:0-2777 GCA_041163825.1 Actinomycetota bacterium
CTGATGCACTCGCGATGCGGCCAGCAGCTTGCGTGCTTCCTCGATGACCACGTCATCATCCGAGCAGACCAGCACGTCGCAGCCAGCGACCTGATCCTTCAGATCGAGCAGGAACGGCGCATAGTCCGATCGCGTGTCGGTGTTCCGAACGTGGATCCCCACGTACTCAGCGGGGAGGACGTCGAGTCGCGCTCGAACCTCGGCCACGAGCCACGGCCGGAGCCGGAGGCGACCCAGCGCTTCGACCGAGCGCCCCTCGATGCGTGGCCGCGGCATGACGGCGGACCTGTCATACACCAGGACCTCCTCGCGATGGTCGCGAGAGAATTCGAAGGTTGCGGGTTCGCGTTCGCGGTCATCGGTCAGGAAGCCGAGGCCCACCCTCTCCTCGCTCACGAGTGACGCTTTCGCGCTTGGCGGCAACACGGTCACGTCGTCAGGGAGGATCCAGTCCGTGAGACCGAGGATGATCGGTACGTCGCTGCGCTCCGCGTCCCGCACCTCGAAGCACTCGCTGAAGGACAGGGGGAGCCTGACTCGCGTCGTGTGCAGCACCAAGCGGCGGCCGTACCGCCGCGCGTACCGAAGGCAGGCAGAGATGTCACGTAGCGCGTCACCCAGCCCCGCCGCCGGCATGCACAACAGATCACGGGGTCGCCCCCCGCCATCCCGTCGCCCCGGTACGACGACTGGACCGACGTCGGCCGCGGCGTTCCTCCACCACTGCGGGGTCGACTTGTAGTCGAGGCGCCGAAATCCCGAGACGATCCGTCCACACTCGTGCTCATCGAGGACGCGGATGCGTTCCGCGATCGTTGTGCCGAACCGTGCCTCCGACGCTGCGGTCGTCCCCCGCCCGGCGAGTCTCTGGGCCAACGCACGCGTCAGTGGTCCCGGCCCGACCGCCAGCCACGGAGATTCCCTCGGACGGGAGAGCAGGTTCCGGATGACCTCATCGAGCGCGGCGCGAACCACTGGATGTCCGGGTGTGGATCCGATGAGATGGTTGCCGACCGCTCCGAACGGCTCCTGCGGGAGGACGAGGTCCGCTCCGTGGCGCAACTGCTCGAGTGAGGCGAGCGGCAGGTCGTCCGCGTCCACCCAGAAGCCACCGTACTCATCGAGCAGGATGAGCCTCAGCACATCTGCGCGCCATGTCGCATTGGCCGCGACCGCGAAGGCCTCCGCCTCATTCGGTCGACCGCGCTGTGCGATGAGCCGACGAGCCGCACCGTCATCGAACAGAGCATGCTCCCATACGTCATGGCGCTCGCGCCAGAGCGCGACGAGCCGTTGGACGTCCTCGGGCACGGGCGAGCCCAGCCACGCCTGATGGATCCTGCGTGGGATGGCCGACTCGCAAGGGGCGACATCCGCCGATGCTCCGACCGCATCGAACCCACCGAGGCGCCGAAGGACGACGAGCAAGCCCGTGGCGGCGGCTTGCGAGCCGGGAGCACGTCGGACGATCGCCTGCGCCGCCTCGACGTCGTCCGAGAGCACTGCAGCTCGGGCCTCGGCCGTGAGGTCGGGTTCGAGCAGGTACTCGTTGATCAGATCGCCGACCAGCCCGGAACTGACGCGCCAAGGGACATCGGGTGCTCTCCCTCGAGTCCGCTCCTCGGCGAGCTGCATCCCGACGCGCCACGCTGCTCTCGCGCCCTCCGGATCGAGGGCCGCAAGTCGGACCTGCGCGAGCCGCTTCGCGCGCGGGAGGGTCGGATCGGCCGCGAGCGCCTGCTCGAGGTGATCCTGCGCGACCACGACGTCCCACGATGCAGCAGCGATCTCTCCGCGCCAGGTCGATTCCCACGCACGGCGTCTCGGGTCCCGATGTTCCTCGCCCGATAGTGCCCGGACGCTGGCCTCGAGCGCATCGCGCGCTCGATGCGGCTCCCCCAGTCGGAGGTGCGCCCGGATGCGGAGATCAGTCACACGGTGGGCACCGTCAGCGCCCGAGTCCTGGTGCGTCAGTCGCTCGAGCGCATCGAGGGCTTCGAGAGCAAGAGTGCCGTGCCCGAGCTCGAGCTCGGCACGTGCCAAGCCGACGAGGAGCCGCCGCTCGTCGGGCCGGGCTCGGACAGCGCGGCGTAGGACCTCGGCCGCGTCCTCGAGCCTCTGCTCATGTCCTGCCGCGCGCGCGATTCCGATCGCGACCTCCGGGTCGTCCGGTGCGAGCTCCTCCGCCTCGCTCCAAGCCGCGCGAGCGAGGTCCGGGTCGAGCGCGTCCAGGACCGACGCGCGCTCCACGGCGAAGCGCGGATCCTCCGGCGCGAGCTCGCGTCCGCGGTCCGCCAGCCGCAGCGCTTCCGCCGGTCGACCGACGCGTCGAGCCTCGCGTACGACGTTCCGGATGAGCCGCAGATCGTCGGGTGCGGTCTCGAGGGCGCGACGGAACGCCTCCAACGCTCCAGCATGGTCACCGAGCCCACGACGGGCCCACGCGAGCCCGACGAGCGCGCCGCGGTGATCGGGACGCAGCTCCAGCGCGTCGCCGAACAGTTCCACAGCCTCGGGGAGCCGTCGCTCGTCGAGCGCAGCCCGAGCCGCACGCAACCTCGTCTCGAGCTCGTCCGGCGCTCCGGACGACCCGGTGACCGGGACCTCAGACCGCGACGGCATCCTCGACGATCCCGAGCGCCTCGACGCGTGCCACCATCCGGTCACGGACCCGCTGCGGGACCTGACGCGCGGACTTCGCCCGCAGGAACGGCGTCGGGTTCGACGGCAGCGGCTCGAGCCCGAGCGCGACCCACTCGTCGTAGTTGTCGAAGCCC